>JBKDPX010000292.1:0-15087 GCA_046342165.1 Phycisphaerales bacterium
GCGCGTGATCCGCGGGGAGTATCCGCCGGGCAATCCGGCGGGGACTGACAGGAAGAATCAAGGCTGATCGGTTCGTTCGGAACCATTTGATCGATTGGGGAGTTCATCCATGGCGAAGGTCAATCACAAGTTTCTCTTCATCCTCACCGGCGGCATTCTCGCCGCTGTGGTGTCGGCGGTCGCCGTCAAGAAGATCGCGTTCAAATCCCCGGAAGAGAATGTCCGCGAAGCGCGAGAGTTCGCCGACAAGGGTGATTACGGCGTGGCGGCGATCTACATCGGCAAGGCGGTCAGCAAGGAACAAGCGAACATCGAGTATCTGACGATCTGGCGTGACTACCTGCTCAAGTACGCGCCGAAGGATCAGACGCGAGCGAGTGACGCCTTCACGAAACTGCGAAACGCACTGACGCAATTGGCGGTCGTTCAACGCGTCAATGTCAAGGCGCAACGCGAACTGCTTGATTTGGCGTGGAGCGGCATCGAGGCGAACGGCGAGTACGCCAACTACAACATTCTTTCCGACTTGGTCGCACAGACGGAACAGATGTTGAGCTACCACGAGGGATCGCCCGATGGCGAGTGGCAGACGATCGAGCGTTATCGCGGCTGGGCGCTGACGAACATGACGGTCGCATCGCAGGACACGAAGCAACAGTTGATCGATCAGGCGAAGAAGTCGTTGGATATCGCGGCGAAGGCGGACCCCAAGGATGTTCGAACCGCGCTGAAGACCGAAGAGTTGTACTGGACTCTTGCGCGCCGCGCCGAGGCGGCGACGAAGCCTGAAGAGGCGATTTTGCTCGACGCCCGAGCGGAATCCACGCTGGATGGTTTCCTGGCATCCAATCCGGAATCCCCTGAGGCGTTGCTGAGGAAGTTGCAGCGCGGCATGGACGCGGAGGTACGCGCGCTCCTGGCGAACGCGGACCCGGAGGACCGCGAGCAACGCGCCCGCCGAACCGTCGAGGTTTGGAACGCGCGTTTGGGTGAGATCCTGGAGTTGACGAAAGCGGGCAAGTACACATGCGCGGACAGAAATTTCCGCGGCTTGATCAGCGGCATCGAAAAGCGCTTCATGCCGGGATCGGGGTTTAACGCATCGAAGGCGCTGTACGCCAAACTGATCGCCGACAGTCCGGCGGATCCTGACTTACTGCTCGAACTCTCCGCGTTGTACGCGGATTCGAACGACTTCGCCAAGGCGATCTCGACCATGGATTCACTGCTGGCGCTGCCGCCGGCGACAGTGTCCATGGATTCGGTCCGCCTGTTTGATCTTCGCACCGAGGGCGTGTACCTCCAAACGCTGTGGATGATCAAATCCGCGGATGAACCCGGTATCGCGAAAGAAGAAAGGCTCAAGCGCGAGACCGCTGCACGCGACTTGAAGACCAAACTTGAAGCGATGGTCGATTCCGACTCGGCGCCATTGCTGAAGATCAACGCGTACATCGCGTTCATGGATCGCAAGTTCGAGGAGTCGGGCCGGTTTATCGATCGCTTCCACGCGAAGACCCGCAACCAGGCGATGGAGATCGCCGGCGATGCAGATTCGAACTGGCTGAACGGACTTGTGCAGTTGTCTTTGAACAAGCCGGGTGAGGCGTACAAAGCCTTCTCCGAGTGCCTGCGCTTTGATGCGCGCAACGTTCAAGCGGCGCTGCGCATGGCGTCCATCGATGCGCAGTTGCAAAATTACGACCGCGCCCTGGAGATCGTGAATCAGATTCTCACGCTCGCACCCGGCTACGAGGAAGCTCAGAACATCCGCCAAAGCGTGTTGATGGCCAAGGGCGAGAAGGTCAGCGATGATCCGGTGATCAACAGCCTGCTGGGCGCCGATCAGATGACCCGTGAATTGATGACCGATCCGGACGGACTTCGCAAGATCGAGGCGTACCTGATCGCGGAGTGCGCGAAATTCAAGGATGACTACCGCATCGTGCGCGCGCTCGGGTTGCTGTACCTGCGCATGGGCGAGCGAGACAAGGCCATCGCGCAACTTGAGAAGGCGATCGCTTCCAATCCGGACGATGTGGACTCGAAGGCGTTGCTTTCGCGCGCGAAGTCGGGGAACAGTCTTGAAGGCGATCTCGCGTCCATTGATGCAAACACCGGCGCCGACGACATCATGAAGGCGTTGATGAAGGTTGGCGCATATCGACGCGCGGGCCGCAAAGAGGATGCGGGTCGCGAGATGGAGAAGGCGCGGGCGATCAATGCGAACGATCCGCGCGTGATCGAGATCGATTTCGTCAACGCGATCGATGACAACGAATTGGATCGCGCCGCAACGCTCGCACAGACCGCGACAGAGCAGAACATCGACGGGCGCAACGGACTGACATTCCGAGCGCGCGTCGCGAGCGCGAACGGACAATTCGCGGAAGCGGCCACCATGCTTCAACAGGCGGTGAGCCTCGGCAATCCGAGTCCCGAAATCTACCGAATGCTCGGCCGCGCCCAAGCGGGCGCCGGCAACGCCGCCGAATCCGTCAAGCAATTCGAACTCGCTCTTCAGGCGCGTCCGAACGATCCGCTCTCCATCAACGATCTCATGATCGCCTACATGCAGGCGAATCGACAGACCGAAGCGTTGAATGTAGCGCGTCAGGGGGAGAAGTTCGCCGGAGACAATCCCGCGTTCCGAAACCTTTACAATCTGCTTGAATCTCAGGTCGGAAACAAGTCGCTCGCGCTCGCGCGTCGCGAACGCGTCGCGTCGATGGATCCGAACGATCGGCGCAATTTCATTGAATTGACACTGCTGTATCTGGACTTCGAACGGTGGACGGACGCCGAGCGCGCAATCGCGAGCGCGGCCAAGATCTCGGAAGACATCGATCTGGTGGGCCTGCGAACCGAAGTCCTTTGGAGGCAGAATCGCAAGGACGACGGTCGCAAGATTTTCACCGATCACATCGCCAAACTGGAGGGCGAACCCGCCATGCGCGCGACGATGGCGTACGCGGAATTCCTTCTCCGTAAAGAAGAGATCAATGACGCGATCGCGGTGCTCAAGGGTGCGCGTTCACGCCAGGATCCGAAGGTGATGGGCGTCGAAATCGTCCTCTTGGATCTGTTCTTCTCCCGCGGCATGTTCGCGGAGGCCGCCGAGTCATGCAAGGCTTTGATCGACGCCAAGCTTGATGTGGACAACCAGTATTTGAAGCGTTACGCCGAGTGTCTGACCCGCTCGGGTTCGCACGAGGCAGCGCTTAAGGCGATTGAATCAATCTCGCAACCCGGCAACGAGGACATGCCGACCTTGCTGATCAAGGCTGAAGCCTCCGGCGGCTTGGGCAAGCCGGAGGATCAGCGCCGCTACCTCGATGAAGCCGTCACGCGCTTCCCCAATCAGTCGCTGGTCTTCAGACAGCGAGGTGCGTTCCTCTTGTCGCGTCGCTACGACGATGCTCAGGAGCAACGTCGCTCCGCCGCGGACGCGAAAGAGGACTTCGATCAAGCTTTGCGGTTGAAGCCTGATGACTACGAAGTGTTGCGACTGCGCGCGCTGGCGCATGTCGCGGCGGATCCCGAGCGTGGTCTCAGTGCGGCGATCGAGGACTCACGCGCCGCGTTGCGTCTGAACCCCGATAACACTGATCTTCTGTTCGGCCTGCTGGCCGATTTGATCCGATTCGATCGCATCTCCGAGGCCTTGGTCGTCGCGGAGGAAAATCTCGCACGCAAGCCCGATGACAAGCAGATGCTGTCGAAGATGGGTGAACTCTTCGCGCAGTTCGGACGCCCGATGGAGTCGGTTCGATTCTTCCGCGCCGCATTCGACGCGGACCGCAAGGATGCCGTGGCCGCGCAGAACCTCATCGATGCGTTGTTCAATATGGATCCGCCCGGACTCTCGGACGCCGAAGGCGTCTTGGAGCAAGCCAAGTCGATGGTTGATCGCAATCCGGGACTGCTGATGGCCCGGGCGCGCATCCTGCTTTCGCAGGGTCGATTCAATGAAGCGGACAAGGTCGCATTGACGGCGGTCAAGCTTTTGGATCCGCAGAACTCGCGGCAGATGCTTGCGTGGTTCAATGACATCAAGAAGACGCAACCGGATCCCAAGCGTCAACTCGCGTTCCTTCAGAGCGTCGAATCGCTCGGAGTCGGTGCTGAAGTTGCGGAGTGGTTCCGATTCCTCCGCGCCAACATTCGCATGGCCGATCCGACGACTCTCGACGCCGGGATCGAGGAGATCCGCAAACTGACCACCGATGCGAAGTTGGCGGCGGTGAATCAGATGGCGTTCCGATTCCTCGGTGGTGCGTACTACTCGGCCGGAAAGTACGCGGAAGCGGCGCAGACTTGGGAAGCGGCGCTGAAGAAGTATCCCGGAGATTCCGAGTCGGGGAACAACCTGGCGTACACCTTGTTGAAGCATCTCGATCGGAAGGCTGACGCGTTGACGATCGCCGAAGCCGCGGCGAAAGCGTTGGTCGCCTCGCCGGACGTGCAGGACACCTATGGATTGGCGTTGCTCGCCAACGGCAAGACCGGAGAAGCGATCGCCGCACTTCGTAACGCCGTGATGCTCTCGTCTACAACGCAGTCCGAGGTGACGACCCGGGTGCACTTGGCACAGGCACTGATCGCCGGCGGTGATGAAAACGAGGCGCGCGCGATCGTTCGCGCGGCGATGATGACAATGAGCGAACCCAACGCAGTGGTCAGCGAATCGACCAAAGCGGATTTGGAAGCGATCAAGAAGGCATTGGGACTCTAACGAAACCCGAATAAAAGGAGCCGCGCACAAGTCATCCCACTTCTCGAACCGAAAAGCAAGTGAAGCAGGACTGCGACCGCCCGGGAAGGGCGGCCCGCAGGATGTACGCGGTTGTAGCTACTGAACGGAACAAGACCATGACGACGATACCGGCACAAACAGGAACACAGAATCCCCAAACCCGCGCAGCCACGCAAGGCGGAGCCGCGCCGACCTCGGGATTCGGTGCGGTGGATCCGCTGAAGCTTTTGCAGAAGCACAAGTGGCTGCTGGCGGGATCGGCGGTCGTCGGCGGACTGGTGGGACTTGCCGCACACTTCGCCTGGTTCGCGTATGCGCCGGTGTACAAGCCGACGGTGATCTTCGAAGTTTCGCCGCCGGTGCGTAATGCGGCGGACACGCCGGAAATCATGGGCGGTCAGGAAGAGTTCAATCGCTTCATGTCGACGCAAAAGTCGCGCATGACGGACGACGGCGTGTTGAGTCGCGTTGCGACATCGACCGAGTTGCCCAATAAGGCCAAGAAGTGGAGTCAGCAGTTCTACGAGAACGGTTCGTTCAACTCTCAGGAGGCGCTGAAGGAACTTCGGGACATCGTGGACTCACGCGTTGTGACGGGTACCCAGTTGATCGAATTGTCAGTGACGTACTCGGACAAGTACGAAGCGACTGACATCGTGAAGTTAGTGAGCACCAAGTACCGTGAAGTGTTGGAGGAACAGGGACGCCGAAGCCGCGACAGCCGAACGCTGTCACTGCGCGAAGGCATTGAGCGCGCTCAGGCGCAGATCGATCAACGAACAACGGAGCGTGACACACTCGTTCGACAAAACAAGATTGAATCAATCCGCTCGGCGGTCGAAGCGGTGCAGACGGATCTGCGCAGCGTTTCCGAAGAGCTCAAGAATGTCGAACTGGCCATCACCGCCTTGCGCAAGCAGCAGGAGCAGATGGAGGCGGAGTTCAACAATCCGGCAGGAATCAGCTACAGCGATGAGTTGCGAGGCGAAGTCGATGAGGACGCCCTGGTGCTCGATATCAAGCAGCAGATCGCGATCTTGAAGTCTTCGCAGCAAGCGTTGCTGCTCGGAGGCAAGACGAGCGAACACCGCGCCTACTTGCGTTACGAGTCGCAGATCAAAGCGCAGGAAGACACGCTCGCCACGACGAAGGCGCAATTGCTCAAGCAGAAGTTCGAGTCCCAACTCGACGGCATTCGCAGTGAGATTCGTCAGCGCGAAGCGCAACAGGCCAAACTCTCGGCGGACAAGACGGAACTTGAAACCCGCAGTACTCAGCTCGCGAGCCTTGACGGCAGACTGACGGACATCGATACGGCGATCAAGACTCTGTTGACCTCGAAGGCCGAAAGCGAGAAGGCGCTCTCGAACGTCAAGATGCTGGACTCACTTGAGAACGCCAACCGCGTGATCGTGTGGCGCGACGCCACCGTTCCCAACGAAGTGGCGTTCCCGAAACTCGCGTTTATGCTTCCTCTGGGCATTTTGTTGACCGTCGGACTTGTCGGCGGCGGCGTCATCGCTCGCGAGATCCTCGACCAGCGTGTCAAGGGGCCCGGCGATATCACGCTTATGCCACGCACCCGACTCATCGGCTGGGTGCCCGATGCCGCGGAAGATCCCAGCGGTCAGGGTGCGGTGGAAACCGCGTTCCGCGATCGCTCGCGCGGCGTGGTGGCGGAGTCCTACCGACAGATTCGAGTCGCATTGTCGAAGCGACTCGAAGCCGCGGGGCATCATTCGCTGCTCGTGGTCTCCGGCATGCCGGGGTCCGGCGCGACAACCACGATTTCGAATCTCGCCCTTGCGTTTGCAGCGGCTGAGAAGCGGGTCCTCATCATTGATGCGAACTTCCGCCGTCCCGCGGTGAATCGGGTCTTCGGACTTCCGGAATCACCGGGACTGGGCGACTGCCTCGCGAAGAACGCGGAGTTGGCGAGCGCCATTCAAGCGACATCGACGCCCGGCGTTGAAGTGCTGACGGCGGGCACGAAGGAATCACGCGTGGTGGAGCGTCTCGGCACCGCGGGTTTCTCGACGCTTCTTTCGGAGGCGTCGGCGAAGTACGACCTGGTGCTGATCGATTGCGCCCCGGTGATCGTCGCCGGAGACGGATTGACGATCGCGCATCGCTGCGACGCGAGCATGGTCGTGGTGCGCGCGTTCGGAGAAAAGCGCGGTCTTGTCGCGCGAATTCGCAACGAATTGACGGAGTCACGCAGCGAGTTCCTCGGCGTGCTCGTCAACTCGGTTCGCGCGTCCGCGGGCGGATATCTGCGCGGCAACTTCCGCGCGACGCAGGAATACCAGCAGTCCTGACGCGCACGGAGTGATCGTGAACACCGACGGATTCCAATCGTCTTCTGTGCGGCGCGTGCTCGTCACGGGGGGCTCCGGGTTCATCGGCTCGCACCTGACCGATCAACTCCTGGCCAGGGGCGATCACGTGACCGTGATCGATGATCTGTCGACGGGAAGAAGATCCAATCTTCCGGAACATCACGAGCGACTGACATTCATGCACGGCGATCTCGGAGAGACGCTGAGCCGCACGGCCCGAGTATGCAAGTTCGATGAAATCTATCATTTGGCCGCGGCGGTCGGCGTCAAGCTGATCACGGATGATCCCATCGGATCGATCGAGACGAACGTCGAGCAGACCGCGGAGTTGCTCCGATTTGCGGACAGCCACGGGAAACCGCCCGTGCTGCTGGCGTCGAGCTCCGAGGTGTACGGCAAGAGCGCGAAACTTCCGTTCGCGGAAAGTGACGATGTCGTCTACGGCCCCACCACCGTTTCTCGTTGGTCCTACGCCTATTCCAAGGCGGTCGACGAATACCTCGGACTCGCCTACGCCGCCAAGCGAGGGATTCCCGTTGTCGTCGCGCGCTTCTTCAACACGGTCGGCCCGCGACAGGTCGGGGAATACGGAATGGTGCTGCCGCGCTTTGTCGAACGAGCCTTACGCAACGATGCGATCGAGGTGCACGGCGACGGCGAGCAATCCAGGTGTCTGTGCGATGTGCGGGATGTCGCGCGAGCTCTTCCGAAGATGCTGTCGACTCGAACTTGTCATGGCGAAGTGATCAACACCGGCTCTGACGAGAGAATTTCCATGTTGGAGCTGGCGCGGACGGTGATCGCGACGCTCGACAGCTCATCGGAGATTCGCATGATTCCCTACGAGCGGGTCTACGGTTCGAACTTCGAGGATTTGCGGCACCGAGTGCCTGATTTGTCCAAGATTCGTCGATTGATCGGGTTTACGCCGGAGATTCCGTTGCGCAAGACGATTCTTGATCTGGCGGCGGCGTTGACATGCGGAGCGGGGACGGGAGAACACGCGTGACAGACATCATCTCGTCCATCATGACTTCGCTGCTCGCGCAGGTCGGACCGCACGGGAATCTTCTCAGCGGCGAACTCGACAAGTTGCGGAGCGATGTCGACGCACTTTCACAAAGAATCAACGATGTCGGCCGCGCGGCGGGAATCGACATCGCCGAACCTGTCACGAGACTCTCCATCGTTCAGGGTTATGTCGGCGTGTTTTTGGTGGCGTTTCTCGTCACCTTGGCGTCGACGCCGATCATGCGTCGCGTCGCCGTCGCCAACGGCGTGATCGATCGTCCGTCCGAATCGCGAAAGGTGCACCGTCAACCCATCGCATATCTCGGCGGTGTCGCGGTCTTCTTCGGCCTGCTCGGCGGCATCGTGTACTCGTATCTCGCGACTGAGTTCAAAGGACTGATCGAGTTTCACCCGAGCACCAGCGATCACATGCCTGACGGGTTGTTTCAACCTGCTTTGCCGATCTCCATTCTGATCGGCATGACGATCATCATGCTGACCGGTGTGATTGATGACGTCGTCGGAATCAGCCCGCGAGTCAAAATCGGCGGACAGTTGATCGGCGCCGCGGCGCTCGCGATCGACAACGTCGGCGTGAAGCTTGCCGCGGGTATCGTGCTGCCGATCGTTCGCGGACTGGGCTTTTCGACCCAGTTTGTTCAGGGCCAGGAGACGCTGCAGTTCATGATTCCGATTCCGGGGACGGGAGCGGTCATTCCGATCGATGTGATTTACTGGATCGGTACGGCGATCATCGCCATCAGCGTCATCGGACTGTGCAACGCCTCAAATCTGATCGACGGACTTGACGGCTTGCTTTCGGGGACGACGGCCATCTCGTCGATGGGACTTCTTGTGCTCGCACTGACTCTCGCGCTGCTCGATGATGGTCCGCGCGATGCGCAGCGCATCGTGTTGTGTCTCGCGTTGCTTGGCGCCTGCCTGGGATTCCTGCCGCACAATTTCAATCCGGCGACGATATTCCTCGGCGATGCGGGTTCGTTGTTGATGGGCTTCACCGCCTGCGTGATCATTCTGACGCTCGGCGATACCGGCAAGACCCAATTCGTGATCGCAGGCTTGATCATCTACGCCGTGCCGATCATCGACACAAGTCTCGCAATCGTGAGGCGCAAGCTCGAAGGCAAGAGCATTTCCGCGGCGGACAGCAATCACCTCCATCACATGCTCAAGCGCGCGCTCGGAGTGAAGGGTGCAGTCCTGACCCTGTACGGCATCGCAGCGTCCTTCGCGATCATGGGCGTCGGAATCAGCCTTGTTCGTGCGCGCGTGATTTACGTTCTCGCGCTTTTGCTCGCGGCGTACATCGGTGTGATCGCCATCAAAGTGGCGCGCAAGAAGTTCATTGAGGATCAAGCGGCGGCGTTTGACCTGGCGCAGGCTGAATCCGCCACCGGAACTCCCGCGGAATCGGCATCCGCGAGCGGTTCAAAGCCCGGCGATACGGCGTGAACGGGTTTGCTAAGATCTGAGCATGCCCAGACCGATCCGTTTGATCGCGATGATGAACCAAAAAGGCGGCGTGGGAAAGACCACGACGACCGTGAATCTCGGCGCTGCGTTCGCCAAGTACGGTCGCTCCACGCTCATCGTCGATCTTGATCCGCAGGCTCACGCGACCCTCGCCCTCGGCATCGATCCGGGCGCCCTTGAAACATCGGTCTACGACGTCCTTCTCGATCCTGACGCGGACATCTCGAAGATCATCCACAAGCGAAGCGATCACCTCGCCGTCTTGCCCGCGCAGACGGATCTCGCGGCGGCTGAAGTCGAACTCGGCAGCGCACAGGATCGCCAACGCCGTCTTGAAAACGCTCTCTTCAAGCTCGGCGATCAGTATGAGTTCATTCTCTTTGACTGTCCGCCGAGCCTCGGACTGTTGACGCTCAACGCGCTCGCCGCGGCGCGAGAGGTGATCATCCCGATGCAGGCGCATTTTCTTGCGCTGCAAGGCGTCGGCAAACTGCTGGAAACGATCAAGTTGGTGAGTCAAGCGGTCAATCCGCGACTGAAGGTCAGCGGAGTCGTCCTGTGCATGCATGACGCCGCGTCGACACACTCACGCGAAGTCGTCGCGGACATGGAGCAGTTCTTCGAAGCGGGCCGGGGTCAGGACAGCCCGTGGCGATTTGCGCGCGTGCTCAAGCCTGCGGTGCGCCGCAACATCAAACTCGCCGAGTGTCCCTCGTTCGGCAAGACAATCTTCGAGTACGCGGCTGATGCGCCCGGTTCCGCGGATTACCTCGCGCTCGCGACCGGTTTGCTGGCCGAATGGGACGCGATGCTTGCGCGCCGAAGCGCGATCGAATTGGAAGCCAAGCCTGACACCTCTCCGCAGGCGCCGGGCACGGACGCATGAAGTTTCAAACGGCCACGCGATTTGCATTCGGCGTGTTCGCGGGAACGCTTTTTGCCTTGACCCACTGGCCGCGACTGGCCATTCGCGTCGACATCGAGCGCCCCGACCTGATCGTGCACCTGGTTGCATTTGCGATGTGGGTCGTTCTGGGAATCGCGGCGGCGCCGTTCGGTCAAAGGCTCTCGCTGCGGAACATCAACACGATGGCGCTGATCGGCTTGTGTTACGCGCCGGTGGATGAGCTTTCGCAGGGAATACCGGGTCTGGGTCGAACCGTCGGGATTGATGACCTCGTTGCAAACTGTGGGGGAATCATCGTCGGATGGTCGATTTGCTTGGTGCTGCGGAAGGTCCGCCGCGTGTCGGAGTGACGGCATGGATGCGCCGAAAACCGGGTCGGGACATGATTCGGGATTGCTCGCCGCGGCGATCCGGGTCGTTTCCGGTCTCACCCTGCTGTCGCGATTCTCCGGGCTCGCGCGCGATCTCATCACCGCAAGACTTTTCGGCGACGGCTTGCTCGGCTCGGCGTTTCGCGCGGCATATGCGGCACCGAATCTTTTTCGACGACTCTTCGGCGAGGGTGCGCTGAGCGCGGCGTTCATTCCCGAGTACACGCGCGGCATCACTCACGATCGCGCGACGGCTGACGCGCTCGCTTCCATGGTCATCGCATGGCTCACGCTGGTCACTTCAGCGATCGTGGTGGTGATCGAGGTCGCACTCGTCGGCGTCATCCTGGCCGCCCCCGATCCCGAGCGCACGCTGTCACTTCAACTCATGCTCGTCATGTTGCCGATGATGCCGATGGTCTGCCTGACGGCGATTCTCGGCGGCATGCTTCAGGCGCACGGACGATTCGGGCCGCCCGCCGCCGCGCCGATCCTTCTCAATCTTTTCCAAGTCGGTGCGGCAGGACTGTGTTGGATCGCGAACATCGATCGAACAACGGCGGCGTACATCACCGGCGCAGCGGCGGTGATTGCGAGTGTCGCCCAGATCGCGTGGTCATTGCATGCGCTACGAGGACGCGTGTCGTGGACTCGCGCGTGGACGAGCGCTTCACAAAGCGCCAAAACCGTTCTCGGCCGCTTCCTTCCCGTCGTGATCGGACTGGGCACGTTGCAACTAAACACGATGCTCGACACGCTCATCGCGATGTGGCCGACCTGGATCGGTCCCACGATGTTCGGACGACCGACGCCGCTCGATGAATCAAGCAACGCGATATTGTCATATACCCAGACTTTATATCAGTTTCCTCTTGGCGTGTTCGGACTCGCCGTGGCCACGGCTGTGTTCCCGATGCTCTCACGCGCAGCCGATGATCGCGATGCGTTCACGGGCGTCATCCGCAAGGGGCTTCGTCTGAGTTTCTTCATCGGCGCACCGGCGAGCATCGGACTCTTCGCGGTCCGAGATGACATCTGTCATGTGCTCTTTGGCGGAAAGTACGGCGGATTCGATCCCGAGAACATCGCGCGATGCGCGGACACGCTGGCGGGATTCGCACTCGCGGTCTGGGCCTATTCGCTGAACCATGTGTTCACGCGGGCTTTTTACGCCAAGGGTGACACTCAAACACCGATGCGCCTCGCGATGGGCATGGTCGCACTGAACCTGACATTGAATCTGACGCTGATCTGGTCTTTCAAAGAAGCGGGCATGGCTTACGCGACCGGCGTGAGCGCCGTCGTGCAGTGCGTGATTCTGGGCGTGTTGTGTCGACGCAAGCTCGAGATCCGAAGTTTCGACAACGAAACCGCGAGAGCGTTCGTGCGCATGATCGCGTGCGGAATCACGATGTTCGCCGGCATTGAACTGACGGATCGACTTCTGGGCGCTTCTGAAACCTGGACCGAGTACGCCGTCGCGCTCGTGACGAAAGTGCTCGCGGGCGCCGGATGCTACGGGGCGTTGTGTTTGATGCTGAAGACTCCCGAACTCAAATGGCTGTTTGAAAAAGCGCCGAAGGGCTCGGGTGGCGCGAGCGGAATGTCGTTCGAGTGAACGGATGGGTACTCTTCGCACATGACAATCGATCTCAAGGGTCTTCCGATTCTGATCACGGGCGCTTCGAGCGGTATCGGGCTGGCGACGGCCTATGCGTGTTCACGCGCGGGCATGCCGGTGGCGCTCTGCGCCCGACGGACGGATCGATTGCGGGAAGCCGCTGATCGCATCAACGCGGGCGGCGGCAAAGCGATCGCGCTTAACTGCGACGTGACCAGTCGCGAGCAGTGCGAAGGCGTGATCAACGAAACGATCGAACGATTCGGAAGCATCTACGGCGTGTTCGCGAACGCCGGGTACGGATTTGAATCCTCCGTGATGGATATGGATGAATCAAAACTCCGTGAGTTATTGGAAACGAATTTTTTCGGATCACTTCACGTCATTCGACCGGCGGTCAAGCACATGTTGCGCGCCGGGCGCGGCCATGTTCTGTGGTGCTCGAGCGGGTTATCCAAGATTTCACTGCCGTTCTTCGCATCATATTGCGCAAGCAAGGCGATGCAGGATCACTTCGGACGCTCACTGCGTCTGGAACTCGACGGAACCGGCGTGCATTGCTCGACGGTGCATCCCGTCACGACGCATTCCGAATTTTCAAGCGTTGTCGAAATGCACAACCAAGGAAGGCGCCGAAGCGTTCGAACTCCCAAGGGCATGCGGCAGACCGCTGAACATGTCGCGGATCGAATCGTGAAATGCTTGCACAAGCCCCGAGGTGAGGTGTGGCCGGCGCCGATGGCGCGATTCGCGCTTGCGATCGCGACCGCATTTCCGGGCTTCGCCGATCGCGTTCTTGCGAATCGTCAGCGCAAGATCATGAAATCAGGGGAGCCGCTATGAGCGCCATCGAACCCTTGCTCTCCGCGCTCGTGACCTCGCACTCGCTTTCCGAACGACAGGCGCATGAACTGTTCGCCTGTGTGATGGAGGGCGGAGCGACCCATGCGCAAATCGGCGCGATGCTCGCGATTCTCGCCAAGCGCGGCCCCACGGTTCAAGAACTCATCGGCGCCGCGCGCGTCATGCGTGAGCGCGTGACTCCCGTTCAACGCCCTGCGCAATGTCCCAAACTGCTTGATACCTGCGGAACCGGCGGCGCTCCCAAAACATTCAACATCTCGACCCTCGCCGCGATCGTCGCCGCTGCCGCGGCGCCGGGCAAGCTTGCCGTCGCGAAACACGGGAATCGGAGCAAGACCGGCCGGGGCAGCGCGGAGTTTTTCGGCGCCATGGGAGTGAAGCTTGACGCTTCGCCCGAGACGCTCCTCCGATGCCTCGAACGAGCAGGCGTGTGCTTTTGCTTCGCGATTCATCACCATCCGGCGATGGCGCATGTCGCGCAGGTCCGCCGCGACTTGGGATTTCGAACCATCTTCAACCTTCTCGGGCCGATGACGAATCCGGCGCGTGCGGAGTATCAGCTGCTCGGCGTCTATGACGATCATGCGGCGGAACTGATGGCGCGCGCGCTCGTGAGTCTCGGGACGACGAGGACATGGGTCGTGCGCGGCCTCGACGGTCTCGATGAAATCACGACCACGACGACGACGAAAGTTCGCGACGTCACATCCGCCGGAGTTCGTGAGTTCGAGATCGATCCCGGCTCACTCGGACTGCCGCTATCGACGATTGAGGCCCTTGCCGCCACGGATGCGGATCACGCGGCGCGAATCGCGCGGGACGTTCTTGACGGAGTCGAAGGCCCGCACGCCGATATCGTGGCGTTGAACGCGGCCGCGGCTTTGACGGTATCCGGCGTGAGCGACGATCTTCAATCAGGTCTCGAGATGTCATGTGACGCACTTCAAACCGGCCGAGCGCGAGAGACGCTGATGCGGCTTGTCGAAGTATCCCGGGGTTGATGAAGTCAGTCACTCAACATCGAAGGAACCGGTCCACCAGTTTCTCAGTTTGACTTTTCGGCGCGGTTACTTCGTCGGTGCGTCAACATCCTGATTCAGATCCGAACGCTCGATGTGCTGATCCTCCGAGGCGCCGGGAAGATCCGAGATTCGAACCGTGAACGGATCGGCGGATTTCGACACCATACGCAAGTCCGCGAGCATGGCTTCCGCGGATGGGTAGCGCTTGCGGTAATCAGCCATGGCGCGTCGAGCGATCCATCGGAGGGCTTCGGGACTTTCCTTCGCATAGCGGCTCAACACGCCATGCGCGGGAAAAGAGTTTTCAAGTGTGGCGTAGAGCACCGCGCCTGCGCCATACACATCGAACTTCACGCCGCTGATTTCGTGCACTTTCACACCCTTGAGTGACATCCGAACCATTTCAGGATCTCGGAAGTACTCGGTGCCGTGTGTGGTCAGGGTCATCGCGCTTCTCAGATTGGTGACGAGACCGAAGTCCACAAGTCTCGCGCGTCCGTTGCGTTCATCGATGATGATGTTGTCGGGCTTCACGTCTTTGTGCCACAGTCCGGCGGCGTGATAACGACTGAGTTGTTCCAACAGATCGATCACATACCCGATGGATGTCGAGATCCGAGCGGCGGCGTCCGGGATCGACTCGCCGCCATGCGCTTTTTCGATCACTTTCGTGAGATTGTCGCCGGGCACATGGTGCATGAC
>JBKDPX010000293.1:0-907 GCA_046342165.1 Phycisphaerales bacterium
AGGTCTTTCCCGCAACGGTCGTTGTCGGCAAGGACGGGCGGATCATTGAAGTGTTCCAAAACTGCCGCGACGCCGCGATGGCGGAGAGAATCAAAACGGCCGCCACGGACGCCGCGAAGTAACTTCGCTCATTCGAATCGCGCAAGCAACGCCGCGCCCCGACGCGCGAGTTCGTTGAACGGGTCCTGATCAAGCGCGTCCCGCTCGCTGGCTTGTATGGCGGCCATGACGAAGGTTCGGCCGTCGTCTCGCGTCATGATATAACAAAACGAAAGAACTCCGGGCTCGCTGCCGCCCTTGAAGCCGACGAAGGACCATCGCGGATCCTCCGACATCACGCCGCGGTTCACTCCCAGCGCCGCGCGAACGGATTCGAGACCCCGGACTTTCGAAAGTTCGTGGACGCGCATCATCGCGCGGCACAGATCGCCGCAACTTGCGAACCACTCCGCCTGCGTCACCAAAACGGGCCTCTTCCAATATCGCAGCATCCATGCGTCTGGAGACTCGCGAAAGAGGCGGCCACCCGGCGCGAGCATCGAACGACGATGCGCTTCATCGGATTCGAGATACTCATCTCTCACCCATGGACGAGTCGGCACCTTGAGCGAGAACATCTCTCGCGTGGTCAGCAGCGGTGTGTTCAACGCCGGATCATCGGTCACCGATCGCATGAACGCTTCGACTCGTTCGCGCGACATGCGAGTGATCAGGAGATCGGTGGCGGTGTTGTCGCTCTCGGCGATCATCGACGCCGCGAGCGTGCCGACGCGATGGCGAGCGCCCGGCGGATCATCACGCATGCGACCGCTCGGCAGCGAACGCCTGTTGTCATACAGGGTGACTCGCTCATCCAACGAGATCACGCCGTCGCGCACCGATTCCGCCAGCGCACCCAAAACCCAAA
>JBKDPX010000294.1:0-2246 GCA_046342165.1 Phycisphaerales bacterium
CGAACATGTCTTTCACACCGCCGGAATCCGTTCCGATTCGATACAACCCCACGAAACGGACTCCCCCACTTGAATATTTCGCGAACGCATTCTGCAATTCGCGACAATGCGAAACGCTCAGGTCTCCACCTGCGCCCAGCAGTGACAACACTGTGATTTTGCCTTTCAACATCTCATCGTTCATCGGATCGCCGATCCAGCCGACGTTCGACATCGACGGCAACGGCGTGCCCTCGGCCTCCAAGAGCCAAGATGGTCTTCTCTCTGCAGGACTTACATACCACTCATCCGGATTTCCATTCCCGGCCAAGGCTGTCGTTGCGGGCACCTCTTTCAGCAAGATCTCGACGACGGATTTGACGTTTGAGGGAATCAGTCCGGCCGCGCGAACAATCCCCTTGTGGTCAATCACGATATAAGTTGGCCAGAACTGAAGTTTGTACGATTTGGCGGAAGATCCCGAATCTTTGGCGACGGGGTAATTGATTTTGTTGTCTTTGACAACCTTCGAAGCTTGGCTCCATCCGTTTTGCGAGTCGTGGACGCCGACGAACGCGAATGGTTTTCCCTTCAGTTCTTCGACCATCTCCACATTTTCCGGAATGGCCGCCATGCACGGCCCGCACCACGTAGCCCAAAAGTCGACCACTACCACTTTGCCCCGAAGATCCGACAGTTTGACGGAATCTCCTATCCACGCCGCGGCATCCAACTCGGGAGCGGCCTTGCCTTCAAGGCTCTTCAGTTCACTCGGTCGTTTTGAACCGTCGTAAAACCAATCTTCAGGAATGTCAGCGCTTTGCGCGAAGGCCGCGGACTGCAACGCGGAATGAAGCAGCATCAACACAAGGGCACAGATTCTGTTCACGATAAATCTCCGACGATAGGAACGTTGAATCAATCGGCGGACGCTCGACGCCGCAAACCGTCGAGCACTTCCCGAATCTCCTCGGCCATTCGTGAATTGGGGAACTCTCGAATGATCTCCTCGCCGAGTCGCACAGCATCATTCCACTGCCGATCTTTCACAGCCAGTTTGAACCGTGCACCAAGATTGTCGCGAGCCTTACCGATCACGCCGCGAGCGAGTTCACGCAGTGGCTCCGCCTCCTCAGGCGTGAGATAGGGATCCAGTTCGCGCAATAACGCCATGGCTTCTTGAGGATCGTCACTTGTGCTACAGGTGTAAAAGCGACGCTCAAGGTCGTCCTTGTACGAGGTTTTGGCCTGCATGACCCGTTCGCGCAAACGCTCCACCCGAGGAGAATCGGGAAAGAGCCTTTGAATTCTCCCGGCCTCCTCCAAGCCTTCGGCCCACCGCTTTTGGGTGATCAATTGATCCAAGAAGCCGATCGATTCATTCAGTTGCGACTCCATGGTCGAGGCACGGGCTTCCCTGATCAACTGCCGGAACTCTTCCGCATCTCTTCGGAATCCGAATCGATCCGCAAGTTCATGGACAAACACCAGCGCGGCGTCCCAGTTGTTCGCATCGATCTCCTCGCGAATCGCATTTCGAAGAATCTCACGCTCCGTGTCGCGATTCAACAATCGCCGCGCATCATCGGACAGCGCCGATTGACCGCCTGTTTCACGAACGACGCGGATCAGTTCGTCTAAACGCGTAAGAACTTCTCGATCCGCGGATGTCCCTTGATTCGCCGCCATCACGAACGCAATCGGGGCTGTGGTGAGCACCAGAAGGACTCCGACGGCTCCCACCTCGACTCTCGCGGTAGCCAACAGCACGCAAGCCAGAACAAGTGCAAGCGCGTAGAGCAAACCCAGAATCGACAAGATCGTTGACAGTCCCGCAGGTCGAGCCTTGCGTGACAAGCGGAGTCCCGACTTCCCGTCGTTGTGTCGGGGGTCCGGTCTGCGACCAGATTCTTCAGCCGTTTCAAAGTCCATGTTCGGCACTCCGTCAAACCATTCCTACGAGTGGACGCGGATTGGTGTCACCCTCCGGAGTTTAACGGAATCTCCACCGTCATGACGCGGCGTATCGTCATTGATTCCTGCATGATTAGGAAAATAGCGCATGTCGACTCGAATCGAGATTTTCAATCCCGGGCCGTATCAAACCAACTGTTATCTGATTTCGGCCGAAGGTTCCCAAGAGTGCGATGTCATCGATGCCGGCTTCGAGGCACACCGGATGTTCGATCGCATGGATAGTGCAGGGTTGAAACCCCGTCGACTTATTCTCACGCATACCCATGTCGACCATATCGCCGGTGTAGCTG
>JBKDPX010000295.1:0-1672 GCA_046342165.1 Phycisphaerales bacterium
ACATCGCCGTTGAGCGCGTCATGCATCATGTCGCACTCAAGGTGGTTGCGAAGCGCGGACGAGGTCATCGCCATCGTGTCCGTGGCATCGCCGATTGATTTCAGTGATCGATATGACACCAACGCCATCGAGGCGACAGACAACACGCCAACGGTGCCGAGCAGAACGAGTTTGGTACGAATAAGCATGAAAGCTCCGTGATAAGGTCAAAGTTAGAATGTGATTTCAATTCGGATTCCGGCGCGCAGCGCGTCGGCGAGTTCACGATCGCCACCCGGATTCACGACGTATTGCACATCGGGGGTGACAGACATCCACGGAGTCAATGCGAAGCTGTAGAGCGTCTCGAACAGGAATTCATCCCTTTCGAAGCCGGCATCTCTGTTGGTTGAAAGATGTGAAGGGAAGACGGCGACACGATCCGCAGGTCTGGATTCAAACGGCCCCTCATACACCAGGCCGACCATGTTCTGCATGATGACCTCGGAAACATCACGGTCTCCGATTCCGGCCATCGCGTTGAGATAGAGGCCGCGAGTCTCCTCGGTGTCCGACGGTGACGCCTTGTAGAGGCGCTGTTCAAGGAGTGCGTAGAAGCCCGTTGCGCGTTCTTCGTCGGAAGAGTCGAATGTCGGTCGTTCGAGCGTGTGCAGGTGAGTTCCCACGGCGAAACGCCCCGACGGGGCATCATCAGTATCCGCGGACCAGTTCACTCCGCTTTCCAAGATCATGAACCAAGCTGAACTCAAGCTATCGGAGAAGAACTGATCGGGTCCGCGATTGCCTGTTCTCATGCCTTCGGCCGCGAGACCGTCGAAGATGCCCCCTCCGATGTACCAGGAATCGGTCGGGTTCAGAAAGAAAACCGCACCGGTTGCCGGCTCGGGAAAGGTCGGAAGATCGGAGACGGTTTTGGGGATCGATATTGATCCGTTCAGGGTGATGGACGCGTGTTCGAGAAAAGCGAACTCCGAATTGCCGTCGAGTTTTCCGAACTTCACGCGGAGCTTGTCATCGAACAGAACATGCTCGTACCAGAGTTCGGCGAGTTGAGCGATATCGTCACCTGAATCGATATTGCTTACGCCGTGCAAGTCTCCGATGTCAGAACTGCCGCCATAGGCGCGTGTGAAATACGCATCAGCGAACAGCGTTGCGTTGTCGATGCCGACCAATTTCTGCAAGTCCACTGTGCTGTTGACATCAAACAGTTGGTGCGTTGAGTTTCGCCCGGACACGGATCCCGAGAGCGTCGACCCCCAATCCAGCGTGTAGCTTGCGGCGAAATCAATGCCGCGTTGCGTCAGCCGATCACGAAAGCCGAACCATGATCCCGTGAGTTGATCGCGTTCGAGCAGTTTCTGATGGGTCGAAGCTTCCTCGTGAGAGGGAAGAACCGGTGTTCTGGCATCGCGGCGATGGCCGGGCAACACCGGAGGATCTTCGAATGAATCAAGGATCTCAGCGTTTGTGAATGCTTCCTGCGCAACAGCCGTTGTTGCGACGCAGAAGATCATCGCGGCATAGATGCGTATGGACGGACACATTCGATTGCGCGGACGAGACATCGAGTACACCTCTTGCAGTTGTTAGTTGTTGCAACAGGTATCGGCTTCGTTCAGCGATGACTTCGGTGTTGTGCGGTGAAATGATGATCGAACTCGTACAAACG
>JBKDPX010000296.1:0-5939 GCA_046342165.1 Phycisphaerales bacterium
GAAGTAGTGGGTGTCAGGAACGAAGATGATCTCATCGCCATCCGCGTCAGTCGGATTCCAGATCCCGATGCCGGTGGGCTTGCCCATTTCCCACTCAGGCATCTGCCACTCGCCGCGCGCACGCCCGGATTTCGGATCGATGCGCTGCACACGAGCTTGCTTGTCGATGATCCAGAGACTGTCGTCCGAAGCTTCCATCGCGCGGGGATACGAATACTGCCCCGGTGAAGAACCGACTTCGCCGAGAACTCGTGTCGCGATGATGGGGCGCGGCCCCGGTGCTCGATCGGAGCAACCGACGACAATGCACAGTGTCGCCATCGCGAAAGACTTGAGATGATGAACGGACACGGCGACACTCCGAGATGTGGTCTCCGGATTGTACATGAAGAAGATCAGAACTGATGGATCGGGAGCGTCGTTCAAAAAGAACAGGCCCCGCCGAAGCGGGGCCTGTCAGATTGACGATTCCATCAACCCAAGTCGACTGAATTAGTCGTACCAGGGCTGAATCGCCACCAGCGGACCGGTGACGGTGCCGCTGACGGTCTGAGTACCGCCCGCGTAGGAACGCAGGAAGTTGTTGTTCTGGAGACCGTCGGTCGCGCCGCTCTGAACGTTGCACGTTTCAGCGAGCGGGGTGCGGGCGCTGTCGTTCTCGTTGACAAACACGTTGTCGAACTGAGTACGGCTGGTCGCCGGGAGACCCGTGAAGGTGAAGGGGACCGTCTCGGGATCGGGACGGGTTTCGAAGTTCACGTGGTTATCGTTGTAGGAGACGTTGCCTTCCCAGGTGGTACGACCACCGTGGATGGCGAGCGTGTTCGAGCCCACGCCGATCGGGGTCGCGCCACCGCCGGGGTTCGTGGTCGAAGCCACGAGAACCCAGGTGATCGTCGCGCCCGAACCGTTGGCCGAGTACGCCGGACCACGGTTGCCGAGGGCGGCTTCCGTGGCAGCGAAGGTGTTGCTCCACTTCGGACGGCGGTTGCCGACCGGGGGCATGTGGCCGTAAGAGAAGCCACCCGGATCACCGGCGATGTTGCCCGTGCGGACAACATCGGTGTTCAACGCGCGGAACGCGGGGTCCCAAGCGGCGAGCTTCTTATCCGTACCCGAGGCAGCCTGCGGCTCCGAGTACTGATACTTGTCGTAGATCTTCAGGTTGCCGTTCGTCTCGGCCGGGCTCACGCAGAGCTCGGGGGAGAAGAAGCCGTTGAAGATAAGGACCGACATGATGTCACGGGTGAGATCCTTGACACCGGCGGCAAGGGTCTGGTTGCCCTTGTCGATTTCGCTCGGAATCGGGTACTTATCCGAGTTGTTGCCGGCCCACAGGATCATGCCCTGGTGGACGCCGCGGATCTGGGTGCTGTCCTTCAGCTGGCGGGCAGAGGCGCGAGCCTTGCCGAGCGCCGGCAGGAGGATGCCGATCAGCAACGCGATAATCGCGATGACGACCAGCAGCTCGATGAGCGTAAAGGCCTTTCTACGGTTCATTTCAAACTCCTATGAGCCTCTCCGAAAGATCGAAGGAACTTCCTTCGACACCATCCGTCGAGGTCTCGTGAAACTCACGATCGATTGTGCATCGCCCGAAGATTCTCGTTGATCGGCCGACCTTGCGAGGGCCTTGCGCCGAGCGAAACCTTCCGGTCGCTGCGTTCCATGCGCGTCCTATGACGCCGTCCGAACGAAAATCGCGCAACAACCCGGGCCGATCGTTTCAACCCGAATCGCTTCGCCTTTCGCTCTGCCTTGTTGTCGGTCGCCTTGCTCTGTCGCGGAACGCGCTTCTGACCGTCGCCGTGCTGGCATGACTCGCGGCAAACGCCGCAGATCAGAACGTTGATTGTTATCTATCACACAACCAACGGCTCGAAGCCTCGTGTCCGAACAAAAACCTGACGATGCCAAAGAACTCGCCACTCAAAACTTACCAGTTTCGATACGGTTGTCAACCCTCCGGGATGCACCCTGTCCACTCTTTGTCGTTTATCCCCACCCGCCTGTGCACAAACCGCCGATTCGCCTCACAAGCCGCCAGCCACTAGGCTCTTTCCATGCAACACGACCCCGAATCCAAACTTGCCGAACTTGGTCTCGCCCTCCCCGCCGTCGCCAAGCCTGTCGCCGCGTACTTGCCATTTCGACGCAGCGGCAATCTGATCTTCATCGCAGGCCAGATCCCGATGAAAGACGGCGCACTGATCGCCAAAGGGGCGGTGCCCTCGCAAGTCTCGATGGAGCAGGCCGCGGATTGCGCGCGCCAATGCGTGCTCAACGGCCTCGCCAACATCAAGGCGGCCGTCGGTTCGCTCTCCAAGGTCAAGCAGGTCATTCGAATCGGCGTCTTTGTTTGCAGTGATGCCGGCTTCTACGACCAGCCCAAGGTCGCCAATCATGCGAGCGAACTTCTCGCACAGGTCTTCGGAGAAGCAGGTCAGCACGCCCGAGCCGCGGTCGGGTCCATCGCGCTTCCGCTCGGCAGTCCTGTGGAGATCGATTTCATCGTCGAGGTTGAGTGATTCCGCGTGTTGACGATTCATCGCGACCGAGTCGGCGCGAGATTTCGTTGCTCGCGTTCGTCGTCTTATTGATCGTCGTCCCGGCTCTGGCCGCGATCATCGCCGTTGCCCCGACGCAACTTCCGATTGATCCGCCCGGACTCTCACTCATCACCGGCACGATCGGTTGGTCACTCGCGGTCGCAGTGCTCGCCACAACCATCGGTATCTTCGTCGCTCCCGCCTTGGCCACCGGATCACGACTCATCATCGCGATCGGTGCATGGCCTTTGCTGGTTCCCGGATATTTCGCGTATTCAGGCCTCTCCGTTTTGCGTGCGCCCGGTTCGATGCTTGGCGACTATCTCGCATCAAGATCGGCGGCGGGGGATCCGGCTGCAGCCACCGCCGCGGCAGGACTGTTCGCGCTTGCGGGACTCGCGCTCTGGATCTGGCCTCTGCCCGCCTTCTTGATCGCATTCGCTATTCGTTCCGCCGGTTCGAATGTTCGCGAAGCGCTCTTGCTTGACGCCGGCCCCTTCGCTCGACGCATCGAAATGGTGAAGATGCTCGCTCCCGCGATGCTCGGCTCCCTCGCCGTCGTCACCATCGTCATGATCGGCTCGCCCGTGCCGTTTCATCTCGCTCAGGTTCGCACGCTGTCGATCGCCGCCTGGCTCGAGATTCAACGCTCGGCCTCGCCGCTGTCCGCTTGGGTCATGATGTCGCCGCTTCTTGTGCCCGTCATGATCGGATCGATCATCCTCGCGAACAAGATACGCGCTCTGACATTCATCGCATCAGAAGCGCCCGCCGTTCGCGAGCGAAGTGACCTCGGTCAACGCATCACCGTGTTCTTCATCGCGATCTTGTCGTGCGTGTTCCCTTCGGCGCTGTTCATGCGCTCGGTCCGCGATCCATCCGCATTCATCGAGTTCTTTTCGCTGAATCTCGATGCGCTCATCACCGGTCTTCAGACGGCCATCTGCTGCGCGCTCATCGGCTCGCTCCTCTTCATGTGGTTCGCGATCTGCGCGGGTCGAAGATCCAAGATCGTCACGACCGCACTCGCCATCTTGGTCGGCGCGGGATTGACCCCGGGCATTCTCATCGGAAGTGTGTGGTCGGTGGTCGGACTGCACCTGCCCGCATGGTTCGCCGACTCCATCGCACCCGTCGTGCTCTCACACCTTGCTCGATTCGGCATGATCGCCGCGATCGCGGGCTGTTTCGCAGGCGCGCTTGAATCGCGTGAATCGCGCGAACAACGCGCGATCGACGGCGCGGACACGATCATGGGGTATTGTCGTGCCCGATATCGTGATGACGTCCCGCTCGCACTCGGCGCCGCGTTGTTGATGGGCGTGTTTAGTTTGTATGAGATCGAATCCGCGGTGCTGGTGCAGCCGCCCGGGTTGTCCGGTCTCTCTTCGCGGATGCTCAACGACCTGCATCAACTTCGCATGGATTCCGTCAGCGCCGCATCGCTGTGGCTCTGGCTGCTCGGCGCCATTCCCGCACTTCTAGCCATGCGACTGCTGCAGCGAAGTTCGTGACGAACCTCACCGCGGCACGATCATCGGATCCGCGCTCAACGCCTCGACGCGACCCGTGTTCAACTCCCAGTTCAACCATCTCGCGGCGAACGGAGATCCCGTCTTCGTATCCACGACATTCACCTTGGAGTTCAAACCGCCCGATGCGGTCACCAGTGAGCGACCGGCGTCATACGCGACTTCCGCGGCGGTCAATTCGCGCCCCATGCCACGCATCCACACTTTGCCGGTGGCGACAGCTTTGCGAAGTTGACCCACGCCCGCCTCATCAACGGTCTGAGTCATCGATTCGGTGAAAGCGGTCAGCGTGTCACACTCCAGACGAACGCGAGAACCGTCAGCGAGCGTTCGATGATCGAGTTGAACTTCACCTGACATCCGTAACTCGCCCTTGGAGCGATCGAGCGTGAGCGATTTCTTCCAGCGAAAGAGCGCATCGCCGCGCCCGGAGTTTTCGAGTGAGCCTTTGCCCGCGTCTGATTTCGACGGACGGCGATCCACAGCCAGCAGTTTGCCTTCCTGCGGCACTTCGATCATACCCTCGACGCCAAAAGCGATCACTTTGGCGCTTTCGAGGTAGAGCAATTGCGACAACTCTTCGGGCTTGCCCGCCTCGTAGCGTCGAGCTTCGACTTTCACCGGCGCATCGCCCCCGAGCGCTTCGACCCGCGTGACTTTTCGCGAGGATCGAATATCAACGCCTTCGGCCTTGGTTTCGTCAGTCGCTTCAAGAAGCAATGTCACGCGTTGTGCGTCGAGCGTACTGCGTTCAACATCACCTTTGGTGAGAACGGATCTCGTATCGCCGATGCACTCCGCTCTTCCAAGGCCGTCGTTGAATGTCATCGAATCGGTCCAACTGATCGTGGCGTTGGAAGCGAGTGATCCGTCCTTCCCCGGTTCCGCATGAGCGAATTCGCCGGCGCCCGGCACCTCGATGCGACGCTCGTCCGCGAAGAGCAGGATTCGCGATCCCTTCATTCGTGTCGAGTCCTTGGCGACTTGCGCACCCTCGCCGACGAGTTCGACGAATCCTGCGACCGGGTCCGCTGACATGCGGGGCGCGGAGGCGCGTATGCCGTCGCTGTTGGAGTACTCGATTCCTTCATTCGCCTCGGCATGCGAAACGATGTTCTTGCCTTGATCATCCATCATCAAATCAGCGCCCAACGAGCCGGCGCGGAATGTCTCTTTCCCTCGAACTCCGACCACTGAACCTTGCGCATCCAATCGTCGAGGCACGATGTCTCCGACACTCTTGCCTTGCGCGAAGCGGACATCGATGCGATCCGCCGACAGCGAATCACCGGCATTCCCTGATGCTCTCGCCGCACCGATGAGTTGCGCGCGATTGAATCCGGTGCCCGTGGCCTGCGGATCAAACTCCGCAATAACCCGATCCGCGCCCAACGATCCGTTCTTTTCAGTCGCCGCCACCGCGCCGACGAATTCCGCACGCTTGATCTTCAGTTCTGAATCGACTCGCGCCGGAATGAAATCGATGCTGACTTCATCCGTCCAAGCGATCGCCGCGAAGTCGTCCTCGCCTCCGTTCGTCGCGCGCTCAAGCCGACCGGCTCCGCTGATTCGCGCGGCGCCCGCGCGCAGATCCACTCGGACATCTTGCGCGTGTAACACGCCTTCTCCCGGAACATTCAAGACCAACGCGCGCGACTCATCACCCTTGAGTGCGATGCGTTGACGAACCGCTCCGTACTCGATCGCGACGGCCTTTACCATCGCACGAGTCTCTTCGTCGGTCGCCACCACGAAGCCGCCGGCATTTGCGATCACGCGTACATGCGCATCTTCTCCTTCAAGCTCCGGAGATGGCGTCGCGAGCGGCACCAGTTCAAAAGGACCTGTGAACGCGATC
>JBKDPX010000297.1:0-6592 GCA_046342165.1 Phycisphaerales bacterium
GGTGCGCCGACTGAAGGCGGAGAAGATGATCGCGGTCGTAGTCCGCGTCGCAAGGGAGGAGGCCCAACGGGTGGTGCTGCTGCGGGCGCGGGTGCGACAAAGCGCTCGTCCGGACAAGGGGTGCCCCAGCGTCGACGCGCGACGAGCGGCGAAGAATGGGTCGGCGGTCCCGGCTTCACTGAACAGGATCTGATCGAACGCGAGGAACGCCTCGCGAAAGCGGGCGGCTTCCTCAAGAAGCGAAAGCACGAACTCAAGAAGCCCGGTCAAGGTGCGGGCGCCGGTGAATCTGCACAGGCATCTGGGCGGATCAAAATCAGTGCGCCTTTCACCATCAAGGATCTGTCGGAGGCGACAGGCGTCAAGGGCTCTGAAATCGTCAAGAAACTCTTCCTCGAAGGCATCATGAAGAAAATCAATGATCCGATCGAGGTCGAGAAGGCCATCGAGATCATGATGGAGTTCGATGTCGACCTTGAGGTCGTCGAGTCTCAGACCGCGGAAGAAGCCGTGTCAAGCGAGTTCGCGGAAAAGCGCGAGTCGAAGAACGTCGGCAATCGCGGCCCCGTCGTCACGATTCTCGGTCACGTCGACCATGGAAAGACGAGCCTGCTCGACAAGATCCGAAATGCGAACGTCGCAGCGGGCGAGGCGGGCGGCATCACGCAGAAGACCAGCGCGTTCGTCGCGAGCGTGAACGTCGAAGGCAACAAACGCGATGTCGTCTTCCTTGACACTCCGGGTCACGAAGCCTTCACCGGCATGCGTGCGCGCGGCGCGAAACTCACGGACGTCGTCGTGCTCGTGGTGTCAGCGCCCGAAGGCGTCATGCCGCAGACCATCGAGAGCATCAATCACGCGAAGGCCGCGAAGGTGCCGATCGTCGTTGCGTTGAACAAGATCGATCGTCCCGATGCGACCGAAGCGATGGTTCAAAAGACGCTCGGCTTGCTCGCCGAAGCGGGATTGAACCCGACGGAATGGGGCGGTGACACCGAAGTGGTGCGCACAAGCGCGACGACGGGTCAGGGCATCCCGCAACTGCTCGAAGCGTTGGACTATCAGGCGCAGTTGCTGGAACTGAAGGCTGACTTTGATGGTCCGGCCATCGGCACCGTTATCGAAGCGAAGATGGAAGAGGGTCGCGGCGCGGTCGCCAACATCCTGATTCAGCAGGGCAAACTGAAGGTCGGCGATTTCATCGTCATGGGTCGTGCGTTCGGCCGCGTGCGTGACATCACAAGCGATCGCGGCGAGAAAGTTCGCGAAGCGTTGCCGCCGCTGCCGGTGCAGATCTCGGGTATCGATGAAGTCTGTGACGCAGGCGATAAGTTCTACGTGGTGGATTCGCTTCGCAAGGCGCAAGACGCCGCGGAGCAACGTCGCTCACGCGAACGCCAAGCGGCGCTGGCGAGTCCGAAACTCACGCTGGACTCTTTGTTCACGCAGATGCAGGCACAACAGCAGACCGACGCGAAGGAAATCAAGATCGTTCTCAAGACGGATCAACAGGGCACGGTCGACGTTCTCAAGAACGAGTGCGAGAAGGTCAAGACTCCCGAAGTTCGTGTTCGCGTGCTTCACTCGGCGGTCGGCGGCATCACCGAGAGCGACGTGTTGCTCGCGGACGCGAGTCGCGCGATCATCATCGGCTTCAACGTCATCCCGTCGGGCAAGGCGCGTCAGTTGGCCGAGTCCAAGGGCGTTGAAATCCGCACCTATCAGGTCATCTACGACATCACCGACGACCTCAAGAAGGCTGCGGAAGGCTTGCTTGCGCCGGAGATCCGCGAAGAGGTGCTCGGCCATGCGGATGTCCGCGCGGTGTTCAAGATCTCGAAGGTCGGAAGCATCGCCGGTTGTTATGTCACCGACGGCACCGTTCAGCGCGACGCGCTTATCCGCGTCACGCGAAACGGCGTGGTCATCGAGCACGATCGTCGTCTGGCCCAACTCAAGCGCGTCAAGGACGATGCGAAGGAAGTGCGCGCCGGCGTCGAGTGCGGCATGAAGATCGACGGCTACGACGATATCAAGGAAGGCGACGTTCTCGAGTGTTACCGCAAGGTTGAGGTGAAGCGCTCGCTTTGATTGTGAGCGTGGAAGTCGCATCCTTCTCCGGAATCACGCATGATGGTTGTCGGGATTCTTCAATTCGATCTGCACATCCGCGGCGCGGAGTCCCTCAAGGACAAACGCCGCGTGGTGCAATCGGTCAAAGACCGCCTGCATCGCGAACATCAAGTCAGCGTCGCGGAAGTCGACCTGAACGACGTCATGAATGTCGCGAGACTCGGCCTCGCCGCCGTCGGAAACGACGGGGCGCACATCGGCAGGGTCTTGGATTCGATCTGCGCCGAAATGAGAGCCCTGCATGACGCGGACCTTGGAGATACCTTCCGCGAAGTGTTGCACGGATCGGCGATTTTTACACGCGGCGAGGGTGACATGGATGTTGATGAGGTCAACGAGGAGATGCTGCGCCGAATGAGTGATTTCATCGAGGAGAAGAAACCTTGAGCCATCGCGGTGAACAAACAGGCGCCGCGATCCGCAAGGCGGTTCAGCAGGTGATCGCACGCGGACTGCAGGACCCGAGAGTCTCGGGACTCATTACGGTCACCGGGGTCAACGTGACCGGAGACTTCGCGCAAGCGGTGATCAGCGTCTCCGTGCTTCCGGAGGATCGGGAGGAACTCGTCCTACACGGGCTGACTGCAGGCAGCAATTACATCCGGCGCGAAGTCGGCGAATTGATCCGAACAAGGAAGTTGCCTCAGTTCATTTTCAAGATCGACCGCTCCCTGAAGAAGCAAGCCGCGGTGTTAAGAGAAATCAATCGTGCGGCTGAGGAGAAGCGTGTCGACGCGGAAGATTCAATCAAGCCGGAGGATGACGCGACATGAGCCCGGTTGAAGGAAACAAGAAACTCCCGGCGTTTCTCAAAAAGCTGCGATCCCGATTCAATGAGTCGGCTTTTGGCGAACCGCCCGTCGCCGAGAATGAACCGCATGATGCGGATATTGACACCTTGGTGTACTCCATGCTCCTTTGGGAGGCGACCAACACGCAGGCGAGAGCCGCTTGGAAGCGACTTCGCGAACACTTCGTTGACTACAACGACATTCGCGCGGCACTCGCCGACGAAATCGCCGCGGTGCTGGGCGAAAAGTATCCCAAAGCCATGGAGCGATCACTTCGACTTCGCAGCACTCTGAATGACATTTATCGGCGCTTCCACGCCGTCACGCTCTCGCCTGTTCGAGACATGGGGAAGAGAGATCAGAAAGCCCTCTTCGAATCACTTGAGGGTCTTCCGCCATTTGCGGCATTCCGCACGCTGCTGCTTCGACTCGATGTTCATGCGATTCCCGCAGACGATCGATTGCGAGACATGCTTGCGGAGGAGGGCGTGATCGAGGAATCGATGGACCCGATCGCGGTCTCCCACCTCCTCGAACGCCATATCTACGCAGAATCCGCCAAAGCTGTTTGCGGCGTGCTCGAATCATGGGTCGAAGCCGATCATGCTGCACCGAAGAAAGATCGAAAGCAGCCTGTGAAAGCGTCGAAGTCCTCCGGGCGCGCGCCGGCGAAGAAAGCGAAGTCCTCCGCTTCACCCAAAAAATCGAGCAAGGGAAAGAGCGGAGGCTGAATCATGCGCGGGCGTTTTACGGCGTGTTCACTTCGACTCCTACTCATGCCTTTGATCGCCGCCGCGCTTGGCGCGTGTTCCTCCGCTTCCCTTCCTTCGAATACCGAGAGTGAAATCGACGCCCTGAAAGGGCTGATTCTCGGCGACCTGATTCGAGATGAAGGAAGGCGTCCGGGCGATCCGGTCACGGCAATCAGCATGGCTGATTGGTCCGACTTCGTCGATCGAGAGTTCGATCCGAATGACGCAGACATGAATCGACGGAAGATGATGTCATTCGCGGCGATCATGGAGCAGAATCCCCGCTCCGCACCGGAAGGAGTGACGAGATCTCCGAAGGATCCCAGAGCTGTTTCGCAGTACGCATCCGGAAGACTGAAGTTTTCGGACGGGAAAGCCGTCGATGCGCTCAAGGATTTTGAATCCGCTTTACAGATCGATGGCGATTCAGCTGAAATTCATCGTGCAGTCGGGGAGTGTCTCGCGGCGATGGGAAAGCGCAACGAATCGATCCGTAGCTATGAGAAGGCGGTATTGCTGGGCTTGAATGAAGCAACCGTTCATCGCTCGATCGCTGTTGAGCACATGCGTGCACAAGAATGGGAAGAGGCGATTGAAGATCTGAAATCTTGCATTCAAGCGCCCGACTTCAAGACGGACTCCGATCTTGGAGTCGTCGCGCGGGCGGATCTTGGAACTTGTCTCGCGGAGTCCGGATATCTATCTGCCGGCGAATTCATGCTCAGCGAAGTCGCGGACGCGTCATTCGCAACCTTAGCGGCCGGCAAATTTCGTTCCGAACTCACCGAAGTTTTCCGAAAAAGATCAGACCTCCGTTTGCTTTGCGGAGATCTCGCGTTGATGCGGAAAGATCCGAGCCAAGCGTTGAATCACTACCGCAAAGCCGCCGCCCTTCCAAGTGCGGATCCTCTGAAAGTGAGACTTCGAATTGCACTGGCCCATCTTCGCGCGGGTCGACCCGCGCACGCAGGACAGCTGATTCTCAATCAGTTTGACGATGCCAAGTTACGCTGGGACTCGCGTCTTCCGCCCGCGATCGCGGCACTTTCACCGATTGATTCGATTCGCGACGAGTTTGAGGAAGCGGTGCGACTGAAGACCGCCGATCCAGCGGTTCCTTTCTCAATACGCGCGGGCATCTTGCGAGCCTCGGCGAAGGCCGCCGCTGACATTGAGGATCGACGAGCGATACTCCGCGCCCTGGTCGCATCGGATCCGGCGGACGGTGCCGCTACGGTCGAGTTACTTGCGACCTACATCGGGAATGACGCGGAAGACCTTCCGAACGAGGTTGAATCACTCTCCCAGATCCATCCGGAGCACGCCGATGTGATCGCCTCATCGGTGCTCGCGTTGGGACTTGAAGTTCGTGCCGTGATCAACGAACTCGACGGTGCGAAGGAGATCGGACCTGCCACCGTATGCGCCTTGCTTCTCAGCGCCACCGGGAATGCGAACCGGGCTCTGGACCTCGTGCGCTCCGTGCGATCAGACTCTGCACTGCGATATCGTGCCATCGCTCAGTTCTCTTCCGGGTTGGGCATGCAAACGGATGCCTCGACGGCTCTTGAATCTCTGCGTGCGACTGACAAGGCGAGCGGACTTGCACGCGCTCATGCACTCGCCATGCTCGGCAAAAATGATGAAGTGGTCGCGACATCGAAAGACCTTCTGGATCAACTCCTCTCCCCGTCGGAAACGGTGCAACTCTGCAAACTGCTGCTTGAGTGTGGCGAAAGCAAGATCGCCGAGTCCGTTCTGCTTGAACTGACGCGAAGCGACATGCACTGTGAGATCGCGTATGAACTTCTGGTCAGAATCTATGCGCCGGGCGGTCCGTTGGCGGATGAATCGAAACTGAATCAGACCGCACGAACGATTCGCCAATCGTTGGGCGATGGTCGAATCGTCAAAACAATCCAGGCACAAGATGCGCTGAATCGATCAATGTGGAGTCAGGCCGATCGATTGTTCACTGAACTGTTGGATCCATTCTCAGAGTCTCCCTCCGTACTCGAGTCTCTGGTATTGCTGTGGGAAAGAGCGGCGAAGGTCGAACCTGAACTGACCGCGAAGGGGGAGGAGTTGCTTCGGATCCGCCTCCGAGAGCGTCCGGAGTCCGCATTGTTGAATCTTGCTCTTTCCAGGGTTTTGATCGCATCGGATCGCGCGCAGGAAGCGGAGGCACTCCTATCGGGCATTGTCGAAACGATCGCTTATCCTGAGTTGCGGCGCCAGCGAGAACGCGTGATGCGAGATCATCTCGGCATGGCCGCCGAAGCCGATGCACTCTCGGTTTCGCGACTTTCGGAGCAACCAGCTTCGTTGGCGACCTCACTCGAGTGGTTCGATTTTTACGCGCAGCGTGGCGATTTCGAAACCGCAGTCTCGACCTTTTCAAAGACGCTGCCGAAACATGTCGGCATCGATGCTCAATCCGCGGTTCAACTCATCGGGGTGCTCAACAGAATTACCCCGGAGCGCGTGCTCGGAAAAAATGACGGTTCGGCGGAGGCCCTGGCGGAACTGATTGATCGTCTGCTCAGCGCGAATGTGAAGTTCCCACCGGCGCTGCATGTCCTTCGATTGGAACTTCTCGCACGCGCGCTGCCGCGAGAGACGGACCGAATCGTGCGCGCCGTCGCCGACTTCAACTCCATTCAACCGGAGATGAAGGGCGCCGCGACAAATCAGGTCTTTCGGTGGATATCCGAATCCTCTGACGACCATGCGGGGTTGTCATTCTTGAGAGCGATCGCCCGAGAGGATTCCGATCCGGATCTTTTCGGATTTCTGGTTCAACAAACGTGCATCACGGGAACATTTGAGGATGCTCGCGCGCTGATCGAGGAACTGAAAGATACGAAACCCGCACGAACGGTGCTGAACAGGGTCGACCCCGAATCGATTCAAGCC
>JBKDPX010000298.1:0-19961 GCA_046342165.1 Phycisphaerales bacterium
CGACAAGCTCATTGAAGACCTCCGCGCTCCGCGCGTTGCTTCATTACGACCGCAAATCCAATGCCGAGATCACCGAAGGCCCGGATTCCACCCGGCCGCGGCGACCATACGTCCCTGCGTGGTTCAAACTGCCCGCGATCTGGCGAGCGATCCCCTCCATGTGCGTCAGCAGCGACTCACTGGCCGCACGAATCAACTTCACCTTGCCATGCACGGCCTCAATCAGCGCACGCACCTTCTCGGCGACCTGCACCAAGCGCGGAGCTTCGGTTGTCAAACCGGCGAGCATCGTGAGTTTGATCTGCGTTCCGTGGAGTCGCACGAGTTCCGGGCGCGTCGAAGCGGCTCGCGCCGTGATCTCGCGGCGTTGACGATCCAATTCCTCCGCGCGTCCCCACAACGGGCGTTGCAGTTCGACGCATTCCTTGATGGCCTTTGAATCCGCGCGACGAATCGCCGCCTCGTGGGATTGCAATGCTTCGCCGATCTTGCCGTACAACTCGGCCATCGCGTGCAAGAGCGCGTCGAGTTCGGTGACGAGCGCCGGACCTGAGAGTGGTTGTGCGTTCATGACAACACCCCCGAGTTCATTTTCGCGGTCAATCGTGCCGCGACCTGATCAACCAATGACCAAGAACCCTTGGTGGTGAGCTTGCGAGCCATGGCCGCATCGAGCAATCCGCCGAAGGCCTGTTCACCCTTTCCGGGGCCGAACGGCGGTGCCGCGTTGTTCGATGCGCGCATGCGCTGGAACAACGGCTGGACGAGTGCGACGGTGACGAGCTGTTCCGCCGCGTCGCGCGCGGTTTCGGGGCTCTTCACATCCTCGCCACCGGTTTGCGCGAGGATTTGCGAGAAACTCCTCGCGTCCGCGGCACGCATCGCATCGCGAGCTTCAGAGGCGCGTGGATTGGAGAGAACGCCGGAAATCGAAGTGATACCTTGCATCGCCGTGGATCCTCCTCAGTCGATGATGAGCTTGGCCTTGAGCTGTCCGCCCTTGTGGAGCATCTGCAGAATCTCAATCTGGTCGTTGACGGGAACATCGAGCTGTTCGAACGCCGCGACGAGATCCGTCAAGCGCGCCTGCTCGGTGGGGCGCGCGCCGACTTTGATCTCAGTCCAGTCCTTGGACTTCACAACGGGATTCTGCGCCGTCGCGACGGGCGACGGCGTGATCGTGGTGATGGTGAGGTTCTTATGGGTGATCGCTACGGGACTGATGGAGACATCACCAGTGATGATGATCGCTCCCGTGCGCTGATTGACGACCACCTGAGCAGGCAGGTCGAGCAAGGCGTTGTTGATGTCAGCGGCGAGCACATCAGCAAGGAATCCGGCGCGATCCGCCAGTTCAGCTTCGGGGATGGTCACCTTGATCGTGCGCGCGTCGAGTGCGACCGCGACAGCGGGACCTTGCGGCTGGGCTTTCGCGTTGATCGCGGAGGCGATTTGGCTCGCGCTCGCCCAACCCGCATAGGGGGCGTTGATGATCAACTTGAACTCCGCGCCGACAGGCATCATCGCGATGTCCTGCACCAGACGCGCGCCGGCGCGAACCTTGCCGACAGTGGGAGTGTTCTCATCCTGGATATCAATTAAACCCTCGGCGATCGCGTAGACATCGCTGTCCTTGAAGGGCCCGCGCAGGGGCGCGAGATACAACTGACCGCCTTTGAGGCTCGTCGCGCTGTTGAGCACGGCAACCTGAACATCGAGCGTGTCGTCCGCCAAGGCGCCGTCGGCCGGTACACGACATGTGATGGAGACCAATGCGACGGACTTGCCGTTCTTGAGTTCAAGCGGTGAACCCACCGCGTTGCCGTTGTTTTCGAGAAGTTTGGCCAAAGGGCGCGCCATCGCGAGCTCTTTGCCTGAATCGCCGGTGCCGCTGAGACCCACAACCAAACCGACGCCGCGAAGCACCGACTCACCTTGACCCTCAATCCGCACCAACTCCTTCACGGTGGTGGCGAACGAAGCGGTGGAGGTGAGCAGGGACGCAATGACGGTGAATGCACGCAACTTCATGCGTGGACAGTCGCAATTCCCGTGCCGAAAGCCGGATGGTGATGTGGCGCAACCGGAAAATGGCAGAACTCCCCGAAAGGGGAGTGGTTTCTGCGCAGTTTCGGCAATTCATGCCGCGAGCTCGGTCAGAAGTTGAACACCGTGTCGAAGATGCGGGTCAGGAATCCCTTCTCCGAGGCATCGCGGACTTGTCCTTCGTTCTCCACAAGCAGATTGAGTTCGGCGAGTTGGTTGGACATGACGGTGTTCTGCTCGGTGATATCCTCGCGGCGGCATTCGCCGGAGAGCACGAGCGTCTGAACTTCATCATCCTTCTTGATCGTGCGACGGGCTTCCAAGACCAAGACGCCGTTTGGCTTCACATCAATGACGGTTGCCGTGATGCGGTCGGTGAATCGATCCGCACGCTCATACTTGCCGTCTCCCTTGAACTTCTTGCCGGCATCCGCCTCCACCCCGATGATGGGGCTTCCTGATTCCATTTCAAAGCGAGCTTCGAGAAGTGAGAGCAAGTCCGGGAATTGACTGACACCGGCGTTGATGCCTGCATCCTTCTTGGTATCGACTTTCTGGCTCGCGCTTTGACGGCTGAGCTCTGAGATCATGATCGTCACCTTGTCGTGAAGCGCGAAGGTCTTGGGCTTGGGGGCCTCGACCAGAAAGAGGCTGGCGTTGCGCGCGGGCGCCTGATGATCAGGCTCACCGGTGACGTCGGTCTGAGGCGTCGTCGGGCGTCGAAAGAGGCTCTGCGCGTGGCATTCCGCGGTTGCGATGCCGAGAAGACAAACGGTGGCGAACATCGTGTTGATTGTCATGAAAATGTCCTTCTTTTTCGGCGAATTCAGCGAGAGCTGATATCCGCGACCGCGCTGCCTGCGCCGCTGACGCGGGCGCGGAAGATCTTCTTGGAGTTCAGTGATTGGAATTGGATGACCTGACCTTGCTTGCCGTGCTCGAGCGCCCGCGCTTGAGCCTGCAGCGCGATTCCCCCGCTCAGGCAGTCGATGCGGATGATCTCGCCTTTGGTGACCACATTCGGCGCCTTCACGGAGCGTGATTCCACGACCGCGCCTGACTCGATGCGCGAGAGCGCGACGGAGCCGTACGCCTCGTCAGTCGGTGCAGGCTTGGTGTCAGGAGTCAGCCAACGCGAATCGATGATCGTGTTCGCCGCGGAAATCGGTTCGGCGCGATCGATCGGCGAAACGCTGACCAACACGCTGCGCTGAATCTCAACGCCAACGCGCACCGTTCCCGAGGCGATCACCTCGTCCCCTCGGAACACGCGCACCTGCACGGGGACGCTTTTGCCGCCCGCCGCCGGTTGGATCGTGACTTGCATTCCATCGACGCTTGTCGTCAACAGCGCGTCATCGCTGCCACGGAATGTGAGTCGGATCGAGTCCGCGGAGACGCCGTACAACTCGGTGAGTTTGGCGCAGATCGCACCGCGCACATCGGAGGTTCGCAACTCCGAGGCGAGCCCCGAGATCGATTTGCCTGCGTTTTTCTCGGTGTTTTCGGCGACTCTCGGGGCGTGCGGATCGATCACGCACTGAGATCCCGAAAAGGTGATCCTTCCGAGTTTGAAACCCGCCTGCTTCAGTGTGACCGAGATGGCATCAAGATCAATGCGCGTGCGACCATCCGCACGATCGGATTCCTGAACCAGCACTACATCGCGGAGTTTCGCGGCGTCTTCGCCGTCGACGGAGGCGATCGCTCCGAGCGTGATCGGCGATGAAGGCTCGACGACTGCGCCGGCATGAAGCTTGATCGTGCTTTGTGCGAGCGCGTATCCCTGCGCTACGAACATCGCCGTCAGTACAATCGTGAATCTCATGAGATGCTCCTCAGGGCTCCGCCCTTCAGGGGATCATTTAGCGACGAAGCTGGGCCACGCTGCGCAAGGACTCATCAGCCGCTCGGATCGACTGGCTGTTCATCTCGAACGCGCGCTGAGTGCGAATCAGTTCAATCAGCTCCCGTGTGGGATCGACATTGGAGGCTTCAAGGAAGCCCGACTTGATCACGCCGCGTTTGTCTTCGCCGGGAACCCCCGTTGCAGGCGGGCCGGAGGCCACGGTCTCAACGTACAAGTTCTGACCGACTTGCTTCAGTCCGTGTGGATTGATGAAGGTGGACACATTGAGCTGGCCGGCCTCTTGCTGCTCGGGATTGCCGGCTTCGAGGTAAAACACGCGACCATCGGGCGCGATCGTCACTGATTCAGCCGTGTCGGGGATCGAGATCACCGGTTCGACGCGGCGACCTTGATCGTTCGCCAGACAAAGTTCCCCATCGGCGTTGAGTGAGAAGTTGCCGGCGCGGCTGTAGGCCTTGCCGCCGTTGCCGAGGCTGTCCTCGACTTGCACTTCGAAGAAGCCCTCTCCCTCGATCATGCAATCCAAGGGATTGGATGTGCGAAACGCCGCGCCAGGGGTGAAATCGAGCTGGGTGCCCGAGACCTTCACGCCCAATCCCACATACAGGCCGGTGGGGCGCTGATCGTCGTTGGCGTTGCGGGTTCCCGGCTGCTCCTTTTCGATGTAGAGCAGATCCTGGAAGTTCGCGCGGCTTGCTTTGAAGCCATGGGTGTTGACGTTCGCGAGGTTGTTCGCGGTGACGTCCAACGCGGTGTTCAGCGCCGAAAGCGCCGATGCGGAGGACTGAAGTGCATTAATGGCCATCTTTCACGATCCCTTTCTTCGACATCCTGTCGCCCGGGGAAGAGGTCAACCTATCGCAATTCTCATGCCGTACGGCCGAGGCTTTGAATCGCGCGCTCCATCAGGCGATCGTGCTGCTGAATCAAGGCGATGTTCGCATCCACATCGCGCGAGGCGCTGGTCACATCCATAAGAGCCATCACCTCATCGACCGTGGATTCCTCAAGTGCGCCTTGCCGAATCGAGCCGGTGGCGGGCGAACGTTGGTTCAATTGGGAATCCGTGGGCTTCAGAAGATTCGCCCCCATGCGCGTTGCAGCATCGGGATTGGGGATGTTCACGATCGCCAACTTCGCGATGACATTGCCGTCCTGGCTGATCGTGCCCTCGCCATCGATAGACAGTTTGCCCGATTCGGCGATTTCGATCGGCCGATTCTGCGCGTCGAGCACCGGCAATCCCGTCGTCGCCATCACCAACTGGCCCTTCGCGCTTCTTGCAAATCGCCCGTCTCGGGTGAGCAACATGCCGCCGCCCTGCGGACCGGAAGCGTCCTTCACCGCAAAGTAGCCCTCGCCTTGGAACGCGCAATCGAGATCGCGGCCGGTGGCGCGCATGGCGCCTTGTCCGAGTTCCATGCGATTGGGATTCATCATGACTCCCGCGCCCAAACGCTCAAGCAAAGCACTGCTCGGAAGGTGCTGAACGCCGTCTTCCTCGCGAACGCTCGCGCGCGGTCGAGTCGTTGGAAGTTCGGATTTGAACCCGACGGTGTCCATGTTCGCGAGGTTGTTGGCGTACACATCCTGCCTGTACAGGGCGGTGAATGCACCCGAAGCGGAGATCTGGAGTCCGTATGACATGCTGAGGCCATACACAAACTCCGTGCCGAAACTCTCCTATCCTCGGAGATGCCCCTCTACGAGTACATCTGTGAGAACGACGGAACCGTGATTGAACTGATGCGACCCATGAGCCAAGCCGATGCGCCTGTCGCGGATCCGGATGGCAAGGGGCGAACGTTCATCCGCCGTCAGTCGACATTCGCGACGGGCGGTTCGGTCGGCGTACGGTCCGATCATGTGCACTCGGCGATGTGTGGATGCGGGAAGACGCGCGCTCAAGGTGGCTGCGTCTAAGAAACGGTGAGAACTCCAGTTGGAGATTCCCTGCGTTCCCCTTAGAATGGGGCTCTCGTGGGGGTCTTTTCACTTTGAGGAGACGTGTGATGAAGAAATTGGCTCTTGCAGCGGCCGCGTTGTGCGGTTTCGTCGGTTCCGCATCCGGACAGTCCATCGGCGCCGATGTGACTCACCAGGACATTCAGGACATCGTGAACTACACCCCGGTCGGCGGCATTCGCGCCTACTCGCTCGGTTCTTACACGTGCAACTTGGGCAACGTCACGTTGGCCTGGGTCAACAACGGCACACCCGGTTTGGCAATGAATGCGTATCGCCTGCATAACGGTCGCATGCAGCAGATCGGCATGAGTTGGGTGAAGTCCGCGTGTTGCGCCGCCAGCGGCTCAGGCTGTGGTCTGACATGCAACTCCGGCGCTGCGGGCACGGGCCTGAAGCCCGGTTGCCGCGACGTGTACTCCGGAAGCTGGAACGGTGGACAATCCCGCATGGCGCCTCGTTCGACCTGGAACGGATGGACGGGCACGGAAACCTTCAATGGAGGTACCACGGGAACTTCGATCGATAAGCGTCTGCAGATCGCGCAGACCGATCTCACCGCGGCGAACTTCCCCGGCGCGACCTACTTCGTCGAAGGCGTGTACTCGGCGAGCGATGACGCCACCGCCGGCAACTGGGCGAACAACTGCACCTACAAGCGCGTGTCTGTCGACGCCGCGTACAACCTCGTGTTGGCTTCCGGTTCTCAGCAGATGGGAACTCCGGCGATTCAGGCGTGGCGCACGCACGGTCTGGGCACGAACCTCATCGACACTCGCGTCGAAGTCGGCACGATCGATATCCCCGGTGAAGGTCGCTTCTATGTCGCGAACAAGGTCACCGATCTGGGTAACGGTCAGTGGCTGTACGACTACGCGGTGTTCAATATGAACTCCGATCGCTCCGCGGGTTCCTTCGAGGTTCCCGTTCCGGATGGTGTGACGGTCACGAACATCGGATTCAGCGATGTCAACTACCACTCCGGAGAGGTGTACGCCAATACGGATTGGACCTCCGCGCGCATTGCCGGCGCGGTGCGATGGAACTCTCCGCAGACATTCGCGCAGAACGCCAACACCAACGCGCTGCGTTGGGGCACGATGTACAACTTCTGGTTCACCGCCAACAAGCCCGCACGCGGCGGCGCGGCGAACTTGGGCATGTTCAAGCCCGGCACACCGGCTTCGATCAGCCCGAATGTGCGAGTCCCGGGATGTCCGGCTGACATCAATTTCGATGGCTCCGTCGACGGCGACGATGTGATCGAGTTCTTCGGAGCGTGGGACGCATCGCGGATCGAGGCGGACTTCAACGCCGACGGCGCGGTCGACGGCGATGACGTGATCGCGTTCTTCTCTTCATGGGACAGCAACTGCTGATCCTGATGGCGGTTACAGTTTGACTCAAACCCCGTCGAAAGGCGGGGTTTTTCGTTGCACGATCAACGCCGTCGTCATGCCGCAACCTATACTCGCACCCCTCGATCACGAGGTCAAAGGAAGGTCTCATGCTTCTTCGCACGCACAACTGCGGCGCTTTGCGCGAATCCGATGTCGGTCAGACCATCCGCCTCAACGGCTGGGTGAACTCTTACCGAGATCACGGCAACCTCATCTTCATCGATCTGCGTGATCGCTTCGGTATCACGCAGTTGGTCTTCGATCCGGATGACGGCGCGGCGAAGGAGATGATGGAACTCGCGGACAAGCTCCGCAACGAGGATGTCATCGCCGCTGAGGGCAAGGTCCGCGTGCGCGTCGGCGGCGAGAACCCGAAGCTTGCGACCGGCAAGATCGAAATCGCCGTGACGAAGCTGGAGATCCTCAACAAGACCGACAACCCGCCGTTCCTTCCGGACGATATGGGCAAGCTCCCCGCGGAAGAGTTCCGCATGGGGTTCCGCTACATGGATCTTCGTCGTCCGCGCATGCAGCAGATTCTCGGCATCCGACACAAGGTCTATCAGACCACGCGTCGTTACTTTGACGAGAACGGATTCCTTGAGGTCGAGACGCCGATCCTGTACAAGAGCACGCCTGAAGGCGCGCGCGAGTTCCTGGTTCCCAATCGTCACATTCCGGGATCTTGGTATGCGTTGCCGCAGAGCCCTCAGTTGTTCAAGCAGATTCTGATGGTCGCCGGCTGTGATCGCTACATGCAGATCTGTCGTTGCTTCCGCGATGAGGATCCGCGCGCCGATCGACAGGCCGAGTTCACGCAGATCGATCTTGAGATGAGCTTCGTGCGCCGCGATCAGGTCATGGAAATGATGGAAGGATTCGTGCGTCGGTTGTGGAAGGACGTCATGAATTATGATGTACCGCCCATTCAGCGCATGAGCTATCGCGAAGCGATGGAGCGATTCGGCATCGATCGCCCCGACACGCGCTACGGGCTGGAAATCAAGGACATTTCGGATATCGCCGCGAAGACCGAACGCGGATTCTTCAAGGACACGCTTGCCAAGGGCGCGGATCGTCCGAAGTTCAACAGCGGTCGAGGCGTCGTGAAGGCGATTCGCGTGCCGGGCGGCGCGGAAAAGCTGACTCGCAAACTCACCGACGGCTACAACGAGTTCGTGCGCGGCTTCGGCGCCGGCGGTGTGGCGGTGGTCAAGGTCAATGCGCAGGGCGTGTTTGAGACGGGTATCGCCAAACATCTGGAACCCGTGCGCGCGGAGTTGACCGAGGCTTTGGGCCTGCAGCCGGGCGACACGGTTCTTTTCGTCGCCGATTTGTACAACGTCTGCACCAAGTCACTCGGCGAGCTTCGGCAGAAAGTCGCGCGCGACATCGGCGTGGTTCCCAAGCCGGGCGCCGAGGGTGGCCCGTGGAACTTCCTCATCGTCGTGGACTTCCCGATGTTCGAGAAGGACAAGGAGTCGGGTCGCTGGATCGCGATGCACCATCCGTTCACCGCGCCGCGGGATGATCAGGCCGAAGCGTTCGTGAACGCACCGGTCGATGACGAGGTGACGATCGAGTCGATTCTCTCCGCGGGTTATGACATCGTGCTGAACGGTCAGGAGATCGCGGGCGGATCGATCCGCATCCACGATCGCGCCGTGCAGTCCAAGGTCTTCCAGTTGCTCGGACTCACGCCCGAGCAAGCCAAGGAGAAGTTCAGCTTCCTGCTCGAAGCGTTGTCTTACGGCGCGCCTCCGCACGGCGGAATCGCGTTCGGTCTCGATCGATTGGTGATGAACTTCGTCGGCACGGACAACATCCGCGATGTGATCGCGTTCCCCAAGACGCAGATCGGCAGCGACTTGATGACCAAGGCGCCGAGCTTCGTCACCGAGGAGCAGTTGAAAGAGTTGTACGTTCGCAACACCGTGAATCCGCCCGCGCAGGGCTGATCACTGAAGTTCGATTTCCTGAACCTTGCGAAAGCGCCGCCGCTCCTCCGAGAGCGCGCGGATTTTTTCGCGCACCTCGCGCGCTGCGGGGATCTTGTGCAGCAGAAGCACCGGTTGGCGCTTGTCCGATGATGTCACGGTGATGGTTCCGATCTTCAAGATGCGATCGATCACCGCTTGCTCGACGCTTGTATCAAGGACGCGATACAACTCCACTTCTTCGATGTTCTGAGCCACGATGCCGGTGGTGATGCGGATGCGCTGGTTCGTCAGTTCGTAGCGCGTGGTCTTGATCTTCAAAAACGCATACGCACCGTACGGAAGGACGAGCCATGCCGCAAAAAGGAAGACCGCGACCGGCGCCGCAAACGGAATCGCGAATGCGATGATCGGCAGTACGAAAGCGATCGCGCAACCGACGAAGATCGGCGCGTTCAACCACTGGCTCGGATTGCCCTTCCATTCGGACTTTTCATCAGCGGTCTTCGGCGCTCCGGGAACCGACTTCGATTCCGTGGTGTCGATCTCCGAGCCGTTCACCTTCATCCCGATTCTTGCGGCGATCCCTTCGGCCTCCGCTGCCGATGCCGCTTCGATCAGCTTCGTTGTGGTTTGCCCGGTCGTCGGATCAACGCCGTGCACGATGTAACGCGTCGACATGTGTGGTTCGCTCCTCAAACAGCGATTGATAGCTTACTCGAAGTTCACGGACTCGGCACGAGGATCGTGTCACCGTTGCGCGCATCATGTTCACCGTTGATGCACGCCAGAACCGTGTGCGCGATCGCTTCGGGTTGCATGCACTTTTCGCGCGGCAGAACTCGTTCATCCACGATGCCTCTCAACATCGCAGTCTCGACGGCGCCCAATGCGAGTGAAAACGCCTTGATTCCGTGGGATTTTCCGGCGTTGCGAATCGCAAGCGCCAGTGTGTTCACCGCACCTTTGGTGGGGGCGTAGCCGTACAGGGTTTCAAAGGGATCGACGGTTGCAAGCGATGAGATGTTGATCACAACCGCCCGACCGTGCGTTTCCGCTGTTTTCATCAGCGATTCCCAAGCGCCGTTCACGAGGACCGTCGGCCCGATGGAGTTGGCGAAGAACATCGCCACGATGTCCTGTGTCCGAGCCTCTCCGACGCGGGCGGGAATTCCCAGGCCTGCGTTGTTGACGATGACATCCAGCGAACCCATGTCGCGGGCGACCGTCGTCCCGATCTCGCTCGCCACCGCCGGATCACCGATATCCGCCACGTACACCTTGCCACGGCCGCCGAGCATCGACAGCGTTTCCTGAAGCGGGGCCTCGCGCCGTCCGATCAGCGCGACCATGAAACCGTTCGCGGCGAGTGATGCCGCGATCGCGCGACCGATGCCGCTTCCGGCGCCGGTGACGAGCGCCACCTTGTGTCTCGAAGTCGTGGGGGAGGGTTGCGACATGTGCAACAGTACGACCGTAGACTTCCCGCGATGAACATCGGTCGATTCATGATCTTCATGCTCCTCGTGGCTGTCTTGGGCGTGCCATTCGCGCTGAGGCCGGCGCAGGAGCGGTCCGCCTCAGGCGAGAACGTCCCTTCGGTAGTGATCGTGACCCCGCACGTGCCGCAGATCCGGCGCGAGTTCACCGAAGCGTTTGATCGTTGGCATCAACGCAAGTTCGGTACGCCGGTGCGCGTCGACTGGCGAGTTCCGGGCGGCACATCGGAGATCATCAAGCAGTTGGAAGGTCAGTATCACGCCGCCGCGGCGATGGGACTGATCGATTTCTCCGAACCGAAGGATCCGAAGATCGCCCCGAATGTCATGTCGATCGACATCATGTTCGGCGGCGGTTCGTACGAGCACACTCGTCTGAAGACGGGGATCAAATTCAAGGAATCCGGAGCTGACAAAGGAGAGCGCACGATTCCGCTCTCGATTCCCGCGGGCTTCACGCAACAGCAACTGGATGACTGGTACGGGGTGAACAAGATCGGTTCGGGTTTCTTGTATGACCCCGATCAATACTGGATGGGCACCGCGCTTTCGGCCTTCGGCATCGTGTACAACGAAGACATGTTTCGCAAGGTCTTCCCTGATCGCGAGCAACCGTTTCCGCAGAGCTTCGATGACCTTGCGGATCCGAAGTTGATCGGATTGATCACGCTTGCCGATCCGCGTCAAAGCGGTTCGGTCACCACGACGTTCGAAGCGATCCTGAACTTTTATGGATGGGAGAAGGGCTGGAAGTTGCTTCGAGAGATGTGCGCGAACACCCGCAGTTTCACGAACTCATCGCCCAAGACGCCGCTGGATGTGGCGCAGGGCGAAGCCGCGGCGGGTCTGACGATTGATTTTTACGGTCGCGGCCAGGCGCAGGCGATCGTCAAGCCCGGTGACGATGCGGACACGAGTCGCGTCGGCTATGTGGATCCCAAGGGCAGCACATACATCGATGCGGATCCGATCAGCATTCTGCGCGGCGCGCCGAATCTCGAAATCGCGAAACGATTCGTCGAATTCACGCTTACCGATGACGCGCAGGCATTGTGGCAGTTTCACACCGTCAATCATCCCAAGGCCGTCGCATATCCGAAGGATGCGGATGGTCTGACGCTTGGACCTCGCCATGCGGAACTGCGGCGCATGCCGGTTCGACGAGCGATGTACGAGCGATACTCGGATCTGATGATCGATCCGCTCGCTCCATTTGAGGTGGCGTCGGACGTGAAACCCGCGGGTTGGCGTTCGGCGATCGGATTGATGATGGGCGCGTTCGCGGTTGATGTCGCGCATGAACAACGAGAGGCGTGGGGCGCGTTGAATCGCGCGCGTCAGTCGCAGGGATTTCCTGTGTCCGTGCTCGAGGAAATGGAGCGACTCTTTTACGCGTGGCCCACCACAACAGTGGGGGAAATCGATCTGGAGTTCACGCCTTCGAACTACAAAGCGATTCGCGACAGCTGGCGCGCGACCGGTGCGCAGAAGGCGGCTGAAGTTCAATACACAACCTATTTCCGCTCGAATTACGAGCGGATCGTCGAACTTGAACGCGCGAATATGCCGAATTGAGTACGCGCCACGGATTGCATCAGGCGCTGAACGGGAACTTTGATGTTTGAATCGAACGCTCGTCCCAATTCCGTCAAGATCGTCGCCACCATCGGTCCGGCGAGTGAATCACCTGATTCGGTGCGCCGACTCATTCAGGCCGGCGTAAGCGTTTTTCGATTCAATTTCTCTCACGGCGACCTCGCGAAGCATGCGTCGAGATTGCACACAGTCCGGCAAGTCGCGCGGGAGCTCGGCGCCAATATCGCATGTCTGGGTGACTTGCAGGGGCCGAAGATTCGGGTCGGAATCATCCCGGCGGGAGTCGGTGAAACGACATCGTCCGGCGGCGGATCGATCGATGTGAAGGCCGGTGAGGATGTCATCTTGAGTCGCGCCGCGAATGAATGCGGACTGCGAAAGACGGGGGATGGCAGTGAGGCCGTGCTTGCTCTGACCTACAAGAACCTGGTCAGTGAAGTTGAGCCGGGGCACAAAGTCCTGATCAACGACGGCGCGATTCGAATGCTCGCGGTTTCGCGGGATAACGATGATGAACTGCGCTGCCGCGTGGTGGTCGGTGGAAGAATCACCAGCGGCAAGGGCATCAATGTTCCGCAGAGCGAACTCACGGCACCGGCGATCACGGATCGCGACTGGGAGTGCGTGCGTTTCGCGGTTGAACATGACATGGACTATCTCGCGCTGTCATTCGTTCGCACTGCGGACGAAGTCCTGCTGCTCAAGGGCCGGATCGAGGGCATGGCGCCCGGCGCGTGGATCCCCGTGGTCAGCAAGATCGAATTGCCTCAAGCGGTTCGCAACCTGAACGCCATCGTCGATGCATCGGACGCGATCATGGTCGCGCGTGGCGATCTTGGCGTTGAAATGGACATCGCGAAAGTTCCCGTGGTGCAAAAACAAATCATCGCGGCATGCGCTGATCATGGAAAGCCATGCATCGTCGCGACGCAGATGTTGGAGACGATGATCGATAACGCCACGCCGACACGCGCGGAAGCCAGCGATGTCGCCAATGCCGTCTTCGACGGCGCTGATGCCGTGATGCTCTCGGCGGAAACCGCAACCGGCAAGCACCCGGTGCTCGTGGTGGAGACGATGTCTCGCATCGTCGAGGCCGCGGAGGCTCGGATGCGTGAGATGCCCGCCACGGCGGGTCCGCCCGTGCGTCCTTACGCGGGACATCGTGCGACGGCTGCGCTCGCTCGAGGCGCATGGGAAATCGCGAAGGAACTTGGCGCGACGGTTGTCGCGTGTTGGTCTCAAAATGGCGGCACGGCGCGCTACCTCAGTCAGAACAGCTTTCATGTTCCGATCCTCGCGTACTCCTCGTCGGCGCAAAGCGCTCGTCGCATGGCGTTGTTGCGTGGGATCATTCCCGTTCAATGCGATCCGCCCTCATCGGGCATGCTGCGCGATTGGAACGCGATGGTCGATCAGGAACTGCTCCGGCGTGCGTTGGCGAAGCCCGGTGATCCCATCGTCCTGCTCGCAGGTCGACCGCTGGGCCGCGCGAAGGCGAGCAACACCATCGCCGTCGGCAAAATCGGTGAAAGCGACGGCGGATTCTCCGGTCAGTGATTCGCCCCGATTTCTGGTAAAGTCATGCGAGATCTCAGGAGGTTTCACATGAATCTTGCCGCTCTCGTCGTCGCATCATCGCTGTCATGCTCAGGTGGAGAACTCACGCCCGTCGAGCGCGCTGCCGGTTGGCGCTCATATTCAGGTCCTGATGCGACCATGCTCTGGCGCAGTTACAACGGTCCGGCATTCCCGTCCAAAGGTTGGCGTGTGGATGACGGCGTGCTCACGATCGGCAAGGGCGGCGGCGGCGGGGATTTGATGACCGCCGCGGCGTTCGGCGACTTTGAAATGAGCTTTCGCTTCAAACTCGGCAACGCTTCGAACTCGGGGATCATGTGGCGCGTGAAAGAGACATCGCAGCCGCCGTACATGACGGGCCCCGAGTTTCAACTGCTCGAAGACGGCACCTTCCCGCCGGGTTTCAAGCCCGGTCAATCCTGCGGAGCGATGTACGACTTGTTCGATCCGGCGCCGGCGGCGGGCGAGTCAAAGCGTCTGAATCCCGCGGGTGAATGGAATGAAGGTCGGATCTATCTTCGCAACGGCGTCGTTCAGCACTGGATCAACGGCGTCAAGATCGTCGATGGACATATTTTTGATGACGCGGGTGAGCCGACGCAGGAATGGGCCGCTCGGATCGGCAAGAGCAAGTTCGCCGGCGCCGCGGGATTCGGCGTTCAAAAGTCGGGTCATATCGCGATTCAGGATCACGGCGACACGGAGCTTTCGCTGGCGGACATAAAGATTCGAGATCTTACGAATGCGCGCGAGCGGGAAGTCGAGCTGTTCAACGGCAAGGATTTCGCGGGATGGACGACATGTCTTCCCGGAGCGAAGGATCCGATGCAGGCGTGGTCGATCGCCGACGGCGTGATGATCTGCAAGGGACAGCCGATCGGTTACATCCGAACAAAGGAGAAGTACACGAACTTCATCCTGCGATTGCAGTGGCGATTCGATCCGGCCAAAGGCGCGGGCAACTCGGGTGTGCTCGTGCGGATGGTGGGAGAGGACAAGGTCTGGCCGAAGAGTGTCGAGGCGCAGTTGCATAGCGGCAACGCGGGGGATTTCTGGAACATCGATGAGTTCAAGATGACGGTCGATCCCGCACGCACGAACGGGCGCAACACCCGCAAACTCGCGACGGCCTCCCCCGTCGAGCGCCCCCTTGGCGAGTGGAACGAGTACGAAATCATTGTGAACCGAGGCGATGTGGTCCTGTTCGTGAACGGTCAGGAACTCAATCGCGCGACGGATGTCGAAGAGATCCCGGGCTTCATCTGTTTGCAGTCGGAGGGGGCGGAAATTCACTTCCGAAACATCCGATTGGTGCCGCTGGACTGAACAGCGTTCACATCCGCGCCTCTCGTTCCTATCATCCTGTCCGGATGAAAGGAAGCGATATGGCCGAACGCAAGTACAACTTCTCCGCCGGACCCGGATACCTCCCCGAGGAGGTTATCGAGCAGGCCCGCCACGACTTGTGGGATATCCGTGGAACCGGCATCGGTATCGCTGAACACAGCCATCGCGGCAAGACCTACGACGACATCGTGGTCGAGACGGAAGCGGCCTGTCGTAAGGTTGGCAATATTCCGTCGAACTACAAGGTGTTGTTCGTCACCGGCGGTTCGACGAGTCAGAACTACATGGTTCCCGCGAATCTGCTGGCGCAGCACGAGACGGCGGATTATCTCGTCACCGGCTACTGGGCGGAGCGAAGCGCGGAGCAGGCGCCGCTGTACGGCAGGGTTCACCGCGCCTTTGACGGCGGCAAGTACAATCACACATTCATTCCTTCCGACAGCGAGATCAGGTACTCGGAGAATCCCTCCTACGTGCACTGGTGTTCGAACAACACGATCTACGGCACGCAGTTCAAGAAAGAGCCGAAAGTTCCGGAGGGCGTGCCGAGTGTTTGCGACATGTGCAGCGACATCTTTTCGCGCCCCGTCGACTTCAAGAAGTACGGACTCGCGTACGCGAGCGCACAAAAGAACATCGGCATCGCGGGAACCACGCTCGTCGTGATCCGTGAGGATCTGCTGGATCGCAATCCGCGTGAACTTCCGTTGATGCTTCAGTATCGCGTCCACGCGCGCGATGAGAGTCGCCACAACACGCCGCCGGTTTTCCCGATTTATATGTGCGGGCTCATGTTCAACTGGATTCTCGCGCAGGGCGGCGTCGAGGCGATCGCCAGGCGCAATGAGGCCAAGGCCAAGATCATCTACGATGTGCTTGATGCCTCATCGTTCTGGATCGGACACGCACGCAAAGACTCCCGCAGTCTGATGAACGTGACATTCCGCGCGCCGACTCCGGAGCTTGACGAGGAGTTTCTCAAGGAAGCCGCGGCGCGCGGGATGGAGCAGATGAAAGGCCATCGCGTGACCGGTGGCATGCGGGCGAGCATTTACAACGCGTTTCCTGAACGCGGCTGCCATGCCTTAGCGGACCTGATGCGGGACTTTGAGCGTCGCAAGGGCTGATTCGACAGTCATTTATGGGTGAATCGCGCCGTTCCTGCCGATGGGCGTGATGTGGCTTCATGGTAAGAATTCCATGAATCTTGGTTGAGTTACCCCGGGGGTTCTGGTAGCCTGGTGAAGTTACGGGACCAAGATTCGTTCGGTCACCGCAACCGTGGGAAGGGTGATCTTCGTGGGGTTCGGGGGGGAGTGTCGGGAGTCGGCCCATGGCAGAAGCATCGGGAGACGCGATTCGTGGGGCGGAGGGTGTGGTGAAGTGGTTCGATCCTCGCAAGGGGTTCGGCTTCATCGTCGGGCCCGAGGGCCAAGACATCTTTACGCATTATTCCGTCATACAGGGCGACGGATTTCGCGTGTTGAAAGACGGCAGTGCCGTCGAGTATGACGCGGACAAGACGGACAAGGGCTGGAAGGCCACGCGAGTCATTCGGTCAGAGGCCGTGGAGATCGATGTCGCCAAGCCTGTCCATGCGCGCACGCCTCGTCGGTGAGGCCGCTGGCTTCGGGCCGTTGGGTGGCTGATACTTCTGCGTGTTGACACCATCCGTGGCATTCGCACTCGGACTTGCGGTGGGCATCATCGGTGCCGCACTCGCGGGACGCCTCGTGTTTTTACGCCTTCTCGACAAGACACGCGCGGCGGAGCGTCGAGCGCGATCCGCGGAGAGACTCGCTGAGATCGGTTCGATGACCGGCGGTCTGGCGCACGAGATCAAAAATCCGCTGAGCACCATTTCGCTCAACGCGCAGTTGCTCTCCGAAGGACTTGAGGAATTGAGCGGCGTCGAGACCGACGATCGTGCTCGATTGGTGAAGCGATTGGGCTCGTTGCGGCGCGAAGTCGAGCGATTGAAGGGGATCCTCACGGACTTCCTTGCATATGCGGGGGAATTGCGACTGGATTTGAAGACCGTTGATCTGGGGGCGGCGATTGAGGAACTGGCGGACTTCTTCAGTCCGCAGGCGCAGCAAATGGGTGTCAAGTTGCGCACACAGATCGCGCCGCTGCCGAAGATGACCGTCGATGCACCGCATCTCAAGCAGGCGTTGTTGAATCTGATGCTCAACGCGGCGCAGGCGATGTCGTTGCAGTCTGCCGCGAAGAACCGCGAACTGCTGATCAAGTTGCATTCCACGATCGACGCCGACAAGCGTCGCGTCGCCTTGATCGAAGTGATCGACACCGGCCCCGGCATTGAGCCGGCGGCGCAAGAGAGACTATTCAGTCCGTACTTCACGACAAAGAGCGGAGGAACGGGGCTTGGCTTGCCGACGACTCGTCGAATCATCGAAGCGCACGGCGGCGTGATCAATGTCGAGTCAAAGCCCGGGGAAGGCGCGTGCTTCCGGATCATTCTGCCGATCTGATCCCGATGAGCGCGAGCGTAACTACAGTAACGCATGGCGGAAGACACAAACCAACTCGCCGGCGCCGCGCAGGCGTTTCGGGCCGACTTTGAAGCTGTTCGAAATGCGCTCAAGAGCGCCGTTGTCGGCCAGACATCGATCATCGAAGGGGTCTTGATCGCCTTGTTTTGCGGCGGTCACGTGCTTCTTGAGGGCGTTCCAGGCGTTGGTAAGACATTGTTGGTTCGGTCGCTCGCGCAAGCCACCGGCCTTGAGTTCTCCCGAGTGCAGTTCACGCCGGATCTGATGCCTGCGGATATCACGGGAACCACAATCGTCGTCGAAACCGAAAGCGCCGGCGAGCGTCGACGCGAGTTTCGATTTCAGAAGGGACCGGTCTTCTCTCAGATTCTGCTCGCGGATGAAATCAACCGTGCGACCCCCAAGACACAGTCGGCATTGCTTGAAGCGATGCAGGAACGAGGAGTGACCGTCGGCGGCGTCACTCATCGACTCCCTGATCCGTTCCTTGTGCTCGCGACGCAGAATCCCGTCGAGCAAGAGGGGACCTACCCGCTTCCCGAGGCGCAGTTGGATCGGTTCTTCTTTAAGCTTCTTGTGACCCCTCCGTCGAGAATCGAACTCAACGCAATCGTCGATCTCACGACGGGCGTGACTCAATCACCCGTGCGGCCTGTGCTCGACACGGCGAAGTTGCTTTCGCATCAAGCGATGATTCGACGCGCCGTCGTCGCCCCTCATGTTCGCGATTATGCGGTGCGAATGGTGCTCGCGACGCATCCGGCCCACGCAGGCGGCGAAAAGTTCGCGACACCGATGGCGGAGAAATATGTTCGTCTCGGGGCATCGCCTCGCGCGGCGCAGACTCTGATTCTCGCTGCGAAATGCAAGGCGTTTCTCGACGGTCGCGCATCGGTGTCCATCGATGATCTCAAGTCGGTCGCGACAGCTTCGTTGCGCCATCGATTGATCTTGAACTTCGAGGCCTCCGCCGAGGGCGTGTCCGCGGACGCGATCATCTCGAATCTCATCTCCACGTTGCCTGTGGAGGCGGTGGCATGATCCGAGGCGCGTGCGGAGCGGTACTGATTTCGGTGCTTACAAGCTGCGCGCCCTCCGCCATCGAATCCGATGACAAACCCGCGCGAGTGACCATGACCGCATCGGGTCTGCGAGTGGATGCGATCGCCGGGCGAACCATGGTGCTCGAATGGACCGAGGCGCTGGGCGAACTCAATCAACGATCAAAGGCAACACTCTCCGACGGCACTGCGCTCTCGATGAGTCTGCGCCGCATTCTTGTTCAGCCTGCGACTCTTGGTCCGAATGAGGCGGGAAACGGCGCGTGGTTGGGGAATCCGGGCGTTTGGAGTTCGGTGGCGGTGATTGATCGCGATGATGCGATGACCGGAACTCCGCTCGTGTTCATTGATCTTCCGGATCATGCCGGCGGCAAGGACATCGTCGTCAATGATCGAGTCGTTCGAGTCAATTGGATTCCACGATCGATCGAACTCCCGCGCGCATCGCCGCCGGTCGAGGTTGACCCTTGGATGCCTTTGATTTCACTGATCGCCGAAGAACAACATCGTGCTGTATTTGCGGAGATGATCGCATCGGAGGCGCGCAGTCCGTTGTCTCGTTGGCGACACCGACTGATCACGGATGGATTGAATCCTGATCATCCGGAGCCGAAGCCTTTTGAAGATCCCGCGATTGAAGCCATCGCGCTTGCGAACGAAAACCGTTGGCAGGCCGCGCTCGCGCGCGTGTGGAGCGTCGATCAGGACACTCAGCGTCGTTTGAAGCGCAGACTTTGTTCGATCGTGGACTTCGGCGGCCGAAGTGTGCCCGCTTGGAGTACCGATTCCGCTTCGCTTGATGCGTTGCTGTCCGGATTGCTCGATTCGAGCGCGAACGCTGCTGAAATCAAGCGACTTGCGGAGCGATGGATCAACGAGGGGCCGCGATTCGTCTCGTGGATCGCGGATGTGGGCGGCGTGCTCGACGCGTCCAGAAGTCCTGTCGCCATTTGCGGCATCGCGAATCTCGATGATAAGACGATCATCGGATTCGGATCCCGCAACGATGCCCGCACGCCGCCGGATCTTCAGCCGATCCGGCCATGGTCGACGATCGACCTTGCGATCCCACTCGCGCCGATCGAAAATGAGATCGGTCAACTCACCTACCCCTCCGTGATCACCGTGCACGCGGGTCGTGAG
>JBKDPX010000299.1:0-1673 GCA_046342165.1 Phycisphaerales bacterium
CCGAAACGACAACAGGCTGCGCGAGCTTCCACCCTTGAACGCCGCGCGCAAGTTCCGTGTGCAGACCGCCCGATTTCGCGACGAAACTCTTGTCCTTCCCCTTCACCGCCATCAGCGCCGTCGCTTCGCGCCACATGCGGAGCGAATCCGGAGTGAACATTCTTGCCGCGGCATCGCCTGAAGAGACAATCAGCGGCTCTTTCAAATCCGCTGACTCCACGCGATACTCGGCCGCCGCGCCGAGACCGGAACGCATCGTGACGCGCGTTCGGCTCGATGCCTCGACGAACTCGACCACTGTTGCGTAACGCGCATCGTCCTCGCGTTCAGAAGCGATCGAGCCTTCCGCGATCTGTGCGCGAAGTCGATCCGCCGCGGCTCGCACGCGCGATGCCGCGACCGGCCAACGCACCCCGCCCATGTTCGAAATCCAAATGTCCTTGGAGACCCAAGGCTTCAGATCACAGAACGTATCGAAGCTTGTGACCTCAAGAGCGAACGAGGCGGGCAACTCAAACTCAACAGGCGCGGATTCCGATCGCTTGGGCTCATTGGCGGAGCGCGACGAAATGAAAACAACGACGATCGACGCCGCGGCGATCAAGAGCGAGAGAAATGCGGACTTCGGGGTCACGGAGCAGTTTACGCCGCCATCGATCCCGAACTGACGGGCGCGCTATCATGGTGAGCTGTGTCGAACGCAACGCCAACGACATCTCAACCCTCGCTTCCCGAGCGTGTGACGAAGATCCTGAGCCTGATCCGGCCCGCTCTGCAGGCGGACGGCGGCGATATGGAGTTGATTGAGATCACACCGGACGGCATCGTGCGCATTCGATTGCTTGGCGCGTGCGTCGGATGTCCGTCGAGTTCGATGACGCTTCGCGTGGGAATCGAGCGCAATTTGAAGGCGCACATTCCTGAGATCCGGGCGGTTGAAGCGGTTCAGTGATCGCTTGAACGGGTGAAACGACCACGAAGTTGGCACGCGGCGAGCGGCAAAGTTTGCCTTGAATTGTGGGTTATCGACCCCAAACCCGTGTAGAACATGGGGATACGGGCGAATCCGCCCGGATTAGGACTTCCCCCGAGATATCGACTGTGGTATAAGTTATGACGGTGGTGGAGCGTCACCGGTGGAATACGACGCCCAGGATGGGAGCACTCCATGCTCGTGATAACGAGACGCGAGGGTGAAGAGGTCGTGATTGGCGACCCGAAGAACCCGATCGGAATTGTTCGGATCGCCTCCGTGAAGGGGGAGCGGGTTCGCATCGCCTTTGATTTCCCGCGCGACGTGGACATCAACCGGCGCGAGATCGCCGAGCAGATCGTCCAACAAGCCCCGGAGATCGCCGGCACGATCAAACCCGCGCAAGCGGCGAATCAGTGATACGCGATGGTGGACCGTCATCACGGAATTCGCCTTTCGTAAAGCATTCGCAAGATCCAAGAGTCGCCACGCAACATCGCGGCTAACTCTTCAACTCACGCGTAAACCCTGAATACTGGTCCGGTGCCGTCTGAAGGTCGTCCGCGATTTCCTGCGCGACTGTGTCCGGCTCGGGAAGATCATCGCCGATACGCAGACTCTTATCCTTCAACCAGAAAATATCGAGGTTGGTGTACCCCCGCTTCATGAGCTCTTCGTGATCGAAAGCTCGCTAGCGGCC
>JBKDPX010000300.1:0-3199 GCA_046342165.1 Phycisphaerales bacterium
CGCGGGATTGATGGCTGATGACAAGGTGCTTGAGATCGACGGCAAGACCACGAAAGACCTGTCGGTCGAAAAGTGCGTCGAGCTTTTGAGCGGACAGCCGGGGACGATCGTCAAGTTGCTGATCGAGCGCAAGGGCGCGCAGTTGCCGATCATCGAGATCACGCGCAATCGAATCAAGACGCGTGCGATCAAGGGGTATCACCGCCGCGACGACAACGCCGAACAGTGGCGTTTCCTGATCGATCCCGCGACGAAGATCGCGTATGTGCGGATGACGCAGTTCACGCCGAACGTGTCGGGTGAATTGTTCGAAGCGCTCAAGAGCGTGGGTGCGGACAAGGGTGAACTCAAGGGCTTGGTGCTCGACTTGCGATTCAACCCGGGCGGTTTGCTCAGCGAAGCCGAAGCGATCGCTGATTTGTTCTTGGAAGAAGGCGTGATCGTCTCGACGCGCGGCCGCTCGTTCCCGGAGCGCGTGAGTCGCGCGCAAAAGCCCGGCACGCTGCCGAACTTCCCGATGGCGATTCTGCTCAACGGCCAGAGCGCTTCGGCGAGCGAAGTGCTGTCGGGCGCGCTGGTCGAGAACAATCGCGCGATCGTCGTCGGCAGTCGTTCGTATGGCAAGGGTTCCGTACAGAGCGTGATGGAGATTCCCAGCGGCGGCGGCAGTGAGATCAAGATCACGGAGCAAGGCTACTACCTCCCCTCGGGCCGCAGTATCACGCGCAAGGACGAGTCGTCGACATGGGGCGTCGATCCGACGGAAGGTTTTTATGTTCCCATGAGTGATGAAGAACTCGTGGAGATGATGGGCGTGCGGCGCAAGCAGGAGATTCTCAGCGCTTCAGGCGGAGCCTCGAACGAAGAACAGTGGGACAACGCAACTTGGGTCCTTGATCATCTCAAAGACAAGCAGTTGACCGCTGCGGTTGAAGCCGTGCGTCTTCGAATCGAGTCGGGAGAGTGGAAGCCCACGGGTGAAAAGGGCACGGAAACAGGCTCGATCGCCGGCGCCGAACTCAAGGCGTCTCGTGAGTATCGCGAGCGACTGATGCGTGAACTTGAGCGCGCGGAAAAGCGCATCATGGCGCTGGAGTCCGCGACCCCGGATGACAAGCGTGCGGATACCACGGATCTGTGGGACGACACGATCGATCTCAAGGACGGATCGCTCCAAGTGCGCGACAAAGACGGCAAGATCGTCGCGACATTCAAGATCACGGGCAATCGCCTTGAGCGTTGGCTCTTCGATGCGGACATCGAGAAAACCGAATCATCCGGAAAGCCCGAATGATCGTCCTCGGTCTTGAGAGTTCGTGCGACGAAACCGCCGCGGCGGTGGTGCGTGACGGCCGCGAGGTGCTCTCAAGCGTCGTGTCATCGCAGTACGAATTGCATGCGGAGTACGCGGGCGTCGTGCCCGAAATCGCATCGCGTGCGCACGTCGAGCGCGTGTTGCCCGTGATGCGTGAAGCGCTCGAACGCGCGGGTGTCGGGCTGGGCATGATCGACGCTGTCGCCGTCGGAAACCGACCGGGATTGATCGGCTGTTTGCTCGTCGGCGTCGGCGCCGCGAAGGCGCTCTCGTGGTCGCTCGCAAAGCCGCTCATCGGCGTCGATCACGTGCACGCGCATCTGTATTCCGGCATGCTCGATCGCAACGAAGGTGCACCCATCTTCCCCGCATTGGGATTGGTGGTCAGCGGCGGCCACACCGCGCTCTTTCATCTTGAATCATGGGATCAAGTCAAGCGACTCGGCGGCACGATCGATGATGCCGTCGGCGAGGCGTACGACAAGGTCGCAACGGTCCTGGGCTTGCCGCATCCCGGCGGACCGAATCTCGATCGACTCGCGCGAACGCACGGCGCGAACGAGCGAGCGATCGATCTGCCGATCAGTCGATTGAGTCCCGATTCGCTCGACTTCTCGTTTTCGGGTTTGAAGACCTCGGTGCTCTATGCGGTCAAAGGCGTTCCCAACGCGCGCGATCCCGACAAGTTGCCCAAGCCGCTGACCGCCGAACGCAAGGCGGATATCGCGGCGAGTTTCCAGAAAGCCGCGTGTGATGCGGTCATGTTGAAACTCGGACGCGCGGCGGATCGTCACGATTATCGCGCATTGCTGGTCGGCGGCGGCGTGAGTGCGAACTCTCGTCTGCGTGGTTGTCTTGAGGCGTTCGCGGGCAAGCGCGGAATGCTCGCGGTTGTTCCGCCGATGAGTTACTGCATGGACAACGCGGCGATGATCGCGGGCCTCGGCGCAACCTTGCTCGCGCACGGCCGAACATCGGACATGAATCTGCAAGCAGACCCGGTGACGGCGCTATGAGCGGCGCCGAATGGATCGAATCCGCGCGACCGCATCCGGCATGCATCGACGATGACGAGTTGCTGAAGGTCTGCACGATCGGCAAAGGCAGGGGTTCGGGCCCCGGCGGCCAGAATCGAAACAAAGTCGAGACGCTGGTGATCTTGACGCATGAGCCGACGGGAGTCGAAGCGCATGCGGGCGAGCGCCGGAGCGCGATCGAAAACAAGCGTGTCGCGATCAAACGACTGCGACTGGCGTTGGCGGTGCAGGTGCGGTGTGTCGTCGGGATCGGCGAGATTCGATCCGCACTGTGGAAGTCCCGTTGCAGAGATGGAATGGTGATTTGCAGTGACGAGCATCGCGATCTGGCGTCACTGATCGCCGAGGCGATGGATGTCATCGTCGCAGCGGGCGGGGATGTTCGTAAAGCCGCGCTGCGCCTGTGCTGCTCGTCGAGTCAGTTGGTGAAACTTCTTGCGCAACACCCGCCGGCGTTGGTCGCGATCAACGCGTTGCGATCAGAGCGCGGAATGCGCGCGCTGAAGTGATTCAGTCTCCGTGCTTTTGACGCAACTTCGCGCTGAGTCTGACGAGCAGATGCGCGCGTTCGAACTCGCGCATCCAATCCTCGATCGTCGCGCCGATTTCATCCGTCGGAACATCGGCGCCCGGCAGCGAGCACGACGCGCCGAGCGTCTTCGCGGCCTTCGTGCGGAAACGACTGAGCACCTGATCGCCGTAGAGTCCGATGAACTCGAACTCTTCGTTCATGAAAATCACGGTGGGGACGCGACGGCCTCCGCAGATCTTGACGGCTTCGCTCAGTTCGGCGTGCACGTCGCGATCGCCGATTCGAAGATCGATGCGACCGTTCGAGGCTTTGGCG
>JBKDPX010000301.1:0-3880 GCA_046342165.1 Phycisphaerales bacterium
CCTCGATGCGACGATGTGCGTCGGTGCGGCGTACGACGTGTGGTATGAGTTCACCGCGCCGACCAGCACCACCTATCGTTTCACAACAGACATTGGTATCGCCACTGGCAACAGCGTGAACGACACCGTGCTCGCGATCTACGACGCACAGTGCGGCGGTACACAGTTGTACTGCGACGACGACAGCGGCGTGGGCCTTCAGTCGTTGATCAACGCGGCGATGGTCGGTGGTCAGACCTATTACATTCAGGTTGCGAAGTTCGGCACTGCTGCTCCGGGAACCGCTGACTCCCTCGGCCTTTACGTCGAGAACCCGACCTTCCCGCCCACGGCGACGATCAACGTCACACCGAACAGCGGCTACGAAGGATCTTCATTCAATGTGTTCATGACGGTGACTCCGGGCAGCAACCCCGTCAGCACCGGTATCGTCGCTTCCATCGATTGCACCGGCGTCGGCGCCGGTCTGCTCACCCTCCAAGATGACGGCATCGCGCCGGACGTTGCGGCCGGTGACAACATTTACTCCGGCACCGGAACCGTCGCCGTCGGCACGGCGATCGGTGCGCAACCCCTGTACTGGAGTGTCACCGACAACGAGTTCCGCTCCAGCAACGGTCAGGTCAACTTCACCGTGATCCAGATCCCCGAGGGCGCCTGCTGCTTGGGTGGAGGTCTTTGCCAGATCCTTCGCGAGGCGGACTGCAATGCGGCCGGCGGCAGCTACCAAGGCAACAACACGCCTTGCGATCTCCCGGGCGGTTACCGCATCACGGACGGCTCCGCGGCATTCGAAGATATCTCGACGACGGGCGCGGATCTGTTCCTTGTTGACGATTCCAACGGCTACTCGCCGCTGGGTTTCAGCTTCAACTACTTCGGCAACATCTACAGCGACATCTTCGTCGGCTCCAACGGTCTCATGACCTTCGGTGTCGGCAGCAACGCCTACATCAACACCGCGATTCCCGCGGCCGCCGCTCCGAACGATGCCATCTACGTGATGTGGGATGACTTCAATCCGGGCGCGGGTGGCCAGGTGCTCGTCGAAACCCGTGGCACCGCGGGCACCGATCTGCGCTTCATTGCCCAGTGGAACAATGTTCCGCAGTACGGCCAGACTGATGCAAACACCTTCCAGGCCGTCCTCTTCGAGAACGGAACCATCGAGTTCCGCTACCTCGCCATCTCCGCGTTCACGGATGTTGACGCGACGGTTGGTACTGAGAACATCGACGGTACCGCCGCCATCAGCACGCCCGCTTCGCTCATCGGTTCCGGCACCACCAAGGTGCTCGCCTACACCGGCGGCGGACCGATCTGCGGCGGCGGCAATCAGTGCTTGTGGCAGAACGACGGTTGCTTCCCTGACTACGACAACAACGGCGGCATCGACGGTGACGACATCGTCGTCTTCTTCGCCGACTGGGATGCGGGCCTCACCTGCTCCGACATCGACGGCTCCGGCGGTGTCGACAGCGACGACGTCATCCTCTACTTCAGCGCATGGGACGCCAGCGGCGTCGGCACCCCCGGCTGCTGATCGAACACTCTGATTCCCTTCACCAACCCCCGTCGCATGTGCGGCGGGGGTTTTTCATTGCGACAAACCGCTGCAAACGGAATAAATCGCAAAACCCCAACGGCTCCGCATGCGAAACCTCCAGAGCGTGCCTTGTCTGTCATCGCTCATCCGATCATGTGATTGAGATGTCTTCGTTGCGGTCCATCCGTTCGATCGCGTGTGTCTTTGGGTCGCTTGCCGCTTCCCATGTCGCTGTCGCACAGACATATTCGTCAGGCCCGGTGAACGCTCCGATCATGGATCGCACGCTCACGCAATCGACCATTACGGTCGCCGGATCGATTCCATTCATCGACACGGCTTCGGTTCGACTGAACATCGCGCACTCGTGGGACGCCGATCTTGATGTGGTTCTGATTCCGCCGCAGAACGATGCGTACGTTCACCTTTTCAGTGATGTCGGCGGTGCGGGCGCGAACTTCCAATCAACTGTTCTCGATGCAAGTTCAACGATTCGTATCAATGCGGCGGGTGAAGGATTCGTCGGCAGATTCCGCGCCGAAGGCGGCGGGATTCAGTGGGAGTCCTCGTATCCGCTCCCCGCGGTCGCGCTCGCCGGAATGCAGTCGCTCGCAGGACGATCAGCCGAAGGCGATTGGACAATCCTTGTGTTCGATGATTCGAATGCAAACGAAGGAACACTGTTGGATTGGTCGTTGACATTCGGTGGCGTCGGTGCGCCGATCGCGCCTCGCGTCGAGATCTTTGCTCAACCGGAGACCATTCCCGTCGACACCGTCTGCATCGTCAGCGCGATGGTGATCGGGGGCGAGTATCCCGCAAGCACGAATACGCAAGTGAACATCGACGCCGCATCCGTCGGCGCAGGTGCGGTGATCGCTCGCGACGACGGGATCGCCCCGGATGTTCAAGCGGACGATCGCGTCTTCACCGCGAACGTGCCCGTCGGACCGATCGCGCCGGGTGCGTATCCGATTCATGCATCCGTTGTCGATGCTCAAGGGCGCGGGGCGACGGACACGATCACGCTGCAAGTCACTTCCGCGCCGACGAGCGATGACCTGTGCGCGAGTGCGACATTGATTTCCTCGTTGCCGTTTGTCGATCCCGGCTGGGATGTGGCGGGTAATGTCGAACTGACGGAGTGGCCGATGTCGTGCGCGGCCGGCGGCCCTTCAAACGCGGTCAAGAGTCGATGGTTCGGATTCGAATGCGCCGAAACGCAATATTATATTATAACGACACAACTTCCGCAGACCGCTGCGTGGGACACCGTGCTCTCCATCTATGAAGGCGACTCGTGCGGAGAACTCGCGGCTATCGCGTGTGACGATGACGGCAGCGGACTTCGTTCATATGTGAGAGTGTTATTAGAATCCGGCAAGAGGTACTTCATTCAGGCCGCGCTGTGGTCTTCGGGCATCAATGTTCCGAATGCGATCGCGCTTGAAATGCGTGCGGACCCCGCGGTTGGAGCATGCTGTCTCGTATCCGGTTGTGAAGTGTTGGCGTCGGGCGAATGCGCGACGCGTGGCGGCGCATACAACGGCGACGGCACGGTCTGCGAGCCGGGCGCGGGGCCGCGTGTTCTGGTTTCGGGCGGAGTGTTCGAGGACATCCGATCGGAAGGCGATCAACTCTCGCTCGGTGATGACGGATCGCAGTTGATTCAAATGCCGTTCGTGGCCCCGACGCCGGTGGGGGACATCGGCGCTTTATGGGTCAGCGCAAACGGGTTCGTATCGACTCAGCAACCTGATGCGTCTTTCAGCAATCGATCGCTTTCGATCGACGCCGCGGTGACAAGACTGTGTCCGCTGTGGGATGATCTCGATTGCTCGTTCGGCACGGTTCATCATGCGGTGCGTGGCGTTGCCGGAATCGACCGACGCCTGATCGTGCAATGGACCGAGGTGCCGCAATATGGCAGCGCGGATTCCGGAAACACCTTTCAGATCGTTCTGTACGAACAAGGCGCCGTTGAGTACCGCTATGGAATCATCGACGACTTCAGCGGGCCCGATGCGACGATCGGCGCCAGAAATCAGAATGGTTCATCGATCGTCGAGTTCGCCGCGACGAATCTCGCGGACCATCTCTCTCTGCGAATCGAAGATTCAGCGGGACAACCGCTTTGCGCAGCGTGCGCGTGGCCCTCGGTGGGATGCGGTGCCGATTACACCGGTGACGGCGCGATCGACGGCGATGATGTGATCGCGTTCTTCGCCGACTGGGATAACGCAGTCCCGTGCGCCGATGTCGATGTCTCCGGCAGCGTCGACGGGGACGATGTCATCTCGTTTTTCGCGTGGTGGGATGCCGGCGGTTGTTGAA
>JBKDPX010000302.1:0-4273 GCA_046342165.1 Phycisphaerales bacterium
TTTCAACTTGTCCGGAGAGATCGCCGTGCCCACGGACGACGACGATGCGACGGGAGGCTTGTCCGTCGACACGGACGAAACCGACTACCAACTCGCCGCGACACTCAGCCTGCCGCTGGATCGGGAGGCGGAGCGTCTTGAATTACGCAAGAAAATCATCGCACTCAACGCGACGGTTCGCGACTATGAGCGCAAGCGCGATGAAGTGATTGTGTCCGTGCGCGCCGCGCTACGCAACATCGAGCAGGCGCGATTCCGTTTACAGTTGGCCGAACAACAAGTGTTGATCAACACGAGGCGACTCGAAGGACAAAAGCTCAAGGCCGATGAAGTCGATCCGCAGGATGTGGTCAACGCGGAGAACGACAAACTGGATGCGGAGAACCAACGCGACGCCGCGCGAACGCAGTTGCGAAATGCGGTGCTGAACTACTTGCTCGAGTCAGACCAGTTGCGCGTGGATCGTGACGGACGGTTGATGATGCTGCCGGGGATGCCCGTCAACCCGTGATCGTGCGCGAGTAGAGTTCATGCGCTTCCCACTGTTCGTCCATGAGAATTGAGACGGTCGCACCGTCTTGCTTCCTCAATCGCAGTTTGGAAGCCATCTTGATGCTGCGAGCGTTCGATGGGTGACTCGCGGCCTGAATGCGGTGCAAACCGAGTCCGTTGGGATGCGCGAGGAGCGCGAACTCGATCATGGCCTCGGCGGCTTCCGTCGCCAGTCCGGCTCCGGTGAGTTCGCTCGACATCCACCATGTGAAGTCAGCCTCGCAGATGATGCCGCGGGAAATCGAGTTGAGGTTGAAGCAGCCTGCAAGTCGACCGTCATCGAGCATCGCGACGCGGCGGAAGGCCAGTCCGCGACGATCGCCCTCTTCGCACATCTTCAACTGACGCTCGAACAGCGCGACATCGCTCTCACCCTCGCGATGGGGTCGAACCCAACGCTCGAGTTGCGCCCGGCTGACATCAACCATGTGCAGGAACTGATCGCGATCCGACGCGCGCAACGGGCGCAGGACCAAACGCTGTGTGCGCAGGATGTTGGGCGCAAGGACCTCAACGGCCTTTGAGCGCGTGGTAGACTTCATCGCGGTCGCGACGCCGCCTCCGGAAATCGCTTGATAGGGAATCGGCTTAAGTTCAGCGAAGTGTTCCGCCATTGCGCTTCTCCTGATCACCTCAACATGGTGATCGGTCCTCACCGAGGTGTATCGGCAGGGATCCCGAAGAAGGCTCAGAAATGACGGGGGCTCGAAGGGTCGAAAAATCGGACCCCGAACACAAGGCTTATTCCACGGTCACGCTCTTGGCGAGATTGCGCGGCTTGTCAACATCGTGACCCCTCAAAACGGCGGCGTGATAGGCCATCAGTTGCAGGGGAACCACGGTGAGCATGGGACTGAGCGGTTCGGGCACCTCGGGGATGTAGAGCACATCCTCGGCGTAGCGCTTGATGTCCTCATCGCCTTCGGTCGCGACGGCGATCACATGCCCGCCACGGGCGCGGACTTCCTGAATGTTGCTCATCACCTTTTCGTACTGTCTGCCTCGGTTGGCGATAAAGACGGCGGGCATGCCCTCGTTGATCAGCGCGATGGGGCCATGCTTCATTTCCGCCGCGGGCATTCCTTCGGCGTGGATGTAGCTGATTTCCTTCAGCTTGAGTGCGCCCTCGAGCGCGGTGGGATAGTTGTACCCGCGACCTAAGAAGAGCCAGTTCTCACGACCGCAGTACTTTTCCGTCACCTTGCGGATGAGTTCATCATTTTCAAGCACGCGCTCGACCTTCTCGGGAAGCTTGTCGAGTTCGGCCATCAACTCCGCGCATTGATCCTGCGACATGAAGCGGCGACGCGCGAGAAAGAGCGAAATCAGCGTGAGCGCGGCGACCTGACCGGAGAACGCTTTGGTGCTGGCAACGCCGATCTCGGGCCCCACACGCAGATACACGCCGGCATCGGTCTCGCGCGAAATGGAAGATCCGACGACATTGATGACACCCATCGCAAGAGCGCCGCGATCCTTTGCCTCACGCAAAGCCGCGAGTGTGTCGGCGGTTTCACCGGACTGACTGACGGCGACAACGACGGTGCCGTCTTCGATGATCGGATTGCGATACCGAAACTCGCTCGCATAGGTGGCACGGGCCGGAACCTTGGCGAGATCCTCAAGCAGGTATTCGCCGATCATCGCGGCGTGCAAAGCCGTGCCTTGAGCCGTCAACACGATGTGTCGTACTTTGGTCAGTTCCTTCGCGTGATCAGCGAGTCCGCCGAGCACGACTTTTCCTTCACGAGAGTCCAATCGACCCCGGAAGCAGTTGCGAAGCGCCTTGGGCTGCTCGTGAATTTCCTTCTGCATGAAATGCGAGTAGCCGCCGAGTTCGATTTCGGCGAGTTCGAGTTCGAGCTGCTCGATCTTCGGCGTCACCGGCACATTGTTGATCGTGCTGGTGCGGAATCCCTTCGGCGTGATCTTCACGACATTGTAATCGTCAAGAGTGAAAGCCTGTGTCGTATGCGAAACGATGGCCTGCTGATCCGACGCGACGACGAACTCTCCGTTGCCGACGCCGACGAGCAGCGGCGAGCCTTTGCGAGCCACAACGAGCGTGTCAGGCTCCTTCTCACAGATCACCGCGATCGCATACGCACCGGTCACTTCACGCAGCGCGGCTTGCACCGCGGCTTCGAGATCACCTTCGTACAACTCGCTGATGAGCATCGAAATCACTTCCGTGTCGGTCTGACTTCGGAACTTGTGGCCGCGATCTTCGAGATAGGTCTTCAGCGCGGCGTAGTTTTCGATGATGCCGTTATGAACGACGGCGATACCGACGCGATCATCGACATGCGGGTGAGCGTTGGCGTCGGTCACGCCGCCGTGTGTCGCCCAGCGCGTGTGGCAAATGCCGATCGTGCCCCGGAAGTTGCCGATGGATTCGAGTTTGTCTTCAAGATTGGCGACGCGCCCGACGGTCTTGGCGAGTTGCAGCTTGCCATCGTGAATGACCGCGACACCGGCGGAGTCATAGCCACGATACTCGAGGCGTTTGAGGCCTTCGAGCAGGAGGTTCTGACAGGGTTTTGCTCCGACGTAGGCGACAATTCCGCACATGCGAAAGCACTCCGGGCAGTCCGATAAAGCCGCGACATGGCGGCCCGACTCTACTACTCATCGGAAAGTCAGGGGGTTCGGTTCGACCTTGGCCGGCAGATTTGCCCTCAAAAGGGGCGAATATCGGGTCGGAAAAGCAAAACCGACCGCCTGAGGCGGTCGGTTGGGGTCGAAACGGGGATTGGATCAGCTTTCGAGGATGCGCAAGCCGAGACCGTGCTCGACGAGGCGCTCTTTGATTTCCTTGAGGCTGGTGGCGCCGAAGTTCTTGACACCCATGAGTTCGGCCTCGGTGTGCGCCGCGAGATCGCCGAGAGTTTGGATGCTCAGGAGTTGGAGCGCCTTGCGAGCACGGACGGACAATTGGAGATCCGAGACCGGCTTGGCCATGACGGCTGCCTTTTCGGTTCCCTTGTACTGCTCGATGAGCGCCTTGCGAGCGGCGCGATGAGCGTCTTCCAGTCCCTGTCCGAGGCTGAAGCCCTTGGAGGCGAGCATCTTCTTGATTTCCACGAGGCTGCTTTCGCCGAAGTTGCGATAGCTCAACAACTCGGCCTCGGTGACACGCAAGAGATCGCCGAGCGTGCGGATGCTCATCTTCTTCAGGCACGTGCGCGCGCGGACGGAGAGTTCGAAGTCCGTGACGGGGGTATCAAGCATCGCCTTGCGCTTGTACACATCGCGATCCTGCTCTTCCTCGATCACCATCTCGCGGCTTGCGCCGACATCCTTCATGTACAGGCGCGCGCGAAGGTGGTTGGGGTTGGTATCCAGCACCTGACGCAAGCAGCGCTCGGCACCGGCGAAATCCATGCGATCCTCGTACATCACCGCGAGGTTCATCAGGGCGTGGATGGTCGGGGGCTGAACCGCCACGCAGCGTTCATACAGACTCAGGGCTTCGTCCTCCTCTCCGACGAGATCGAGGAGATACGCCAAACGAAACAACGCCTCCGCGCATTGAGGGTCCGCGGAAACGGCGCGGCGCAGTTCGCTGATGGCCTTGGCACGATCACCGCGTTCCTCGGCGCGCTTGGCGTCGGCGACATGCAGTGCGGCGGTTTGTGCGTCACGACGGTCCGAGACACCGATCATGGTGTCAAGAGGATTCTGAGACATGAACTCTCCTTCCGGACGGCAAGCGGCGCTT
>JBKDPX010000303.1:0-3233 GCA_046342165.1 Phycisphaerales bacterium
GTCGAACTCGACAAGAGCAACATCCTGCTGATCGGACCGACCGGCTCGGGCAAGACCCTGTTGGCCAAGACGCTCGCGCGCATGCTCAAGGTTCCCTTCGCGATCGGCGATGCGACCACGCTGACTGAAGCGGGTTACGTCGGTGAAGACGTTGAGAATCTGGTGTTGAAGCTGCTGCAAGCGGCGGATTTCGATCTCGAAGCCGCGCAGCGTGGCATCATTTACATCGATGAAGTCGACAAGATCGGCAAGACATCGAACAACGTCTCGATCACGCGCGACGTCTCGGGTGAAGGCGTTCAGCAGAGCCTGCTCAAAATGCTTGAGGGTACGGTGAGCAATGTTCCTCCGCAGGGCGGACGAAAGCACCCGGAACAGCAGTACATCCAAGTCGATACCACGAACATCCTGTTCATCTGCGGCGGAACATTCGTCGGTTTGCCCGACATCATCCGTCGTCGCCTCGGCAAGACTCGCATCGGCTTCCACGGCGAGGCTCTGGCCCGCAACGGAGACACCGAGGATACTTCATGGGTGCTCAGCCAAGTCACGGCTGATGACTTGATCGAGTTCGGCATGATTCCCGAGTTTGTCGGCCGTTTGCCGGTTCTTGCGCCGCTGATGCCGCTGACCGTCGACGCTTTGGTGAACATTCTCACCGAACCGAAGAACGCGATCATTCGTCAGTATCAGCATCTCTTCTCGATCGAAGGTGCGAAGCTTGAGTTCACTCCCGGAGCTTTGCGTCTGATCGCCGAACGTGCGGTCGCGCGTGACACCGGCGCCCGCGCTCTGCGTGCGGTCATGGAAGAAATCATGATCGACTTGATGTACCAACTCCCCGAGTTGGACAATCAGGGCGTGGAGTATGTGATCGATGAGGCTGCGATTCGCAAGCCTCGCGCCTTGGCGGATCTTCGCGCACGCCGCAAAGAATCAGCCTGATCGCCGATCGGATGAATGTCCGATGGAATCAGTTCAACGGCCGGCAAGCCGAGAGGTTGCCGATTTGCACCAGCAAGTGCACGCGGATCCCGGAATCCAGTAGTGCCTTCACGCTCGGCGCGTCCGCGCACACAAGATGCAACATGGCGCCGGCCTCCGGTGACGGCTTGAACTTCGGTTCCGCCGCGGCGAGCAGAGATTCGTGCATCGCCGCCCAGCTTGCGGTCGCGAGTAGATTTTTCACGCCGGATTCGCCTGCGGAGTCGTGCGCCGCGACAAGATGAAGCGCTCCGGATGCATCGACGGCAAGTTCGATGTCAGGGCAATAGGGACACCGTGAAATCAACGGATGCAGACCGTCGATCATCGCAGCCAGCGAGAGTTGTTCCGGTGTATCCGCCCGTTCCGCCACTGCGGGTGCCGGATCGATCACAACTGCGGGCTGGTGCGCCGCCACGGCGGGCGATTCGGTGACGACCGACACGGGGGCCGCTGTGGGCTTTTCAATCGTGAGGTGTGAGACTCTGTCGACGAGTTCTTGGATGGATAGATCAACCTTGCCCCGGTAGATGGAGGCCATGGAACAAGTCTGCACTTTCGGAATCGAGGCCGCGCTGTCAAGATCTCTTCCGAGGAAGGTGTGTGCCGCGCGTCTGAGTTTATCTTCCGACTCTCCGGACTTGGCGGGATCTGCTCCGAAGATCGTGACGCTGAGGTGAAGATCGTCAGCAATTCCCTCGCCCGGCCGGGTTCCGTGGAAGAGGCCTTTGAATGTTCTGTAACTCGCGACCATCGCCGCTTCATCGGCACCTGTCAGGAGACAGAGTCGATTAAGGGATTCGCATCGGGCAAGATCGATTTCCGAAGGCTCGCTGACGCGCAGAAGCCAGTAGGGAGAAATGCGGGACGCTGCCGCGATGGCAGCGTCGAACGAGTCGGATTCCGAAACATGATCGAGATTCGTGGTTGATTCGGCCACGAGGTCAATTGAAAGCGTGCCGTCCATCAAACGCGCCAGGAGAACGGGTTTGCCGAGTTCCGTGGATCGAAGCCGCGCGAACTGGCTGATCCACGCTGCACCTAAAACCGGAAGATGTCCGACGATCATGCCTTCGATCGTGGTGCGCAGTCGAGTTGCGGGACTGCCATCGGAGGCAGCGGGGGTGTCGGAAGCGATTCTCGGGCGGGGAGCGGACTTGCCCGAAGTTGGGCTCAGGGCGGCGTTCTCGAGAAACAGAGCGGCGAGCGCGTCATACTCCGAAGTTGAAGCCTTGGGAATGTCATCCAGCAGATCGTGATTGGTGAGCACGAGCTTCGGACCGGTCTTTGGTGTTGATTCCGGCATGATCGCCTCCGCGAGCAAAAGCGGTTTGGGTCACGAAGCAACGACAGGGGACGACTGCTGCACTTCGACAAAGCTGTCGGATTCCCCGTAAGGGTTGGGCTCGCAGTGATCGTTGTATGGATCCGCTCCCCAAACCCCGTCGATGATCAGCCGATAGCGATGTCTCCCTACAGGCAGTTTAACACATATTTCCCAAACTCCAAGGGCCGGGTTTCGGGTCATGCGATGACTTTCCGGATTCCATCCGTTGAATTCGCCGGCTACCGCCACCGAGTTCCCGATGGAGAATGGTTGAACGAAATGGACACCCTGCGACGTCGTTCGGGCGCCGAAGCGGCGTGGCGTGGTGGGATCGGGGGCTTCCGCACCGGAATTGGATGCAGGCGACTGCGCCGCCGCGGAGTTCATCGGGGTGATCGCAGGGACGCCGGGTGTTGTTGGACGACCCGCGGCGACGCGGCGAAGGAAGTCCTGCGCTCGTTTGGCGACATCCTCGGCTCGGGATGGAGTCTTGACTTCGCCCCGCACTGCGACAACCTCGGGGCGGGTCTGGTTCGAGAAGGCCGAAGAAGCCTCCGGCGCCGGTGTTGTGTGGGACTGGTCTGCGACCGGTTCGGACGGAGGCTGTTGCAATGGAGCCTCGATCGGGTCCTCGTGAGCTGAGTGATCCTCGGCAACGACCTCGACCTTCAGAAGCCAGTTCGCGAGTTTGTTGTAGTCCTCTGCGCCGAACGAATCAGGGGCGTAGTCGAGGATCGAGAGTCCGAAGCTCGCAGCCTCGCGCAGTTTGGCGTCGCGACGAATGACCACGGGTGACACGCGATCTTTGAATCGCGAATACAACTCGTGAAGTACATCGATGGCGACATTGCTCTGTTCGTCGTGAAGCGTGGGGAGCATCCGGACCGCGATGGGTTTTGCCAGTCGGCGCGCCATGGACTTG
>JBKDPX010000304.1:0-2170 GCA_046342165.1 Phycisphaerales bacterium
ATGCGATCATCGCGTCACGCTGAATGATCCGATTCCCGCCGGAGTCTTGCGCGCGCCTTGTTCTTTCGGTCACATCAACTCGCGACGCCACTCACAGTCCCGTTCATGTCTTCCTTCGCGCCTCGTGTCTCGCGACGAGTCCGTCCCATTCTCTGCCGAACGCCCACTCGTAATTGCGCCAGCGACCGATCGACGATGCATTGATCGGCGAATTCACTTGCGCGTGGCTGAGCGTGAAGACCGTGCGCGTGTTGCGCTCGGGCGCGAGCACGCTTTCTTGCATGTCCAGCCCGAGCAGTTGCAGACATCGGTTCGCGTGCGATGCAGGATCCGCGACCAGGTTCTCGTACACAATCGTCTCGTGCGGCAGTCCGAGCGTGCCCAGCGCCTCCGGCAGAATCGATTCCTGCGCTTCGATCACCCGTCGTATCGACTCAAGTGAAGCGGTCCAGCCGTCACGGTGGGGGGTGAAATAAGACAAGTGAATGCTTACCGCCATGTCGCGCGGATCGCGCACGAGGTGAATGCATCGAGTCCCCGGCATGACCGCGGCAAGGGCCGGAAGCATTCGCCAAGCGCGCAAGGTCTTGTCCAGCATCCAGCGCGCACCGTTTCGGCGTCGCTTCTCCGCACCTTCGAGATAGTTGCGTTGAAGTTGATACGTCTCCTGCTTGGTCAACAAACCCAGTGCGCGTCCCGCGCGTCCCATCGTGCTCACGGACTCGCCGAGAAAGCGAATGCCGTCGTACTCGCCGATGCCGCTCACTTCCGGATGTGCATCAAGCATCTGCTCGATCAGCGTGGTGCCGCTTCGCGGCAGTGCGATCATCATCGCCAATCCATCGACAGGTTCCGTTTGCGGCGTAAACCAGCGACCACCCGCGAGAAGTTGCTGTTGCGCGCGGACCGGCGCGAGAAATCGGTCCAGATCGAACGGCATCCCCGTGAACGCATGGATCCTTCCCGCCAACTCCAGCGCTTCGCGATACTTCCCGAGTTTGTCGAACAGCCGTACCGCCTCGAAACCCGCGACGCGGCGCGCCGCGACACTCACCGCCGTATCCGAAACCCGCCGATATCCCGCGATCGCGCCTTCAGGATCCCTCTTCGACATCGCCCGCGCGGCATGGAGCGCAAATCGCTCATCACTGTTCCAAGGGCCTGACTTCCCGACCTCTTCATTCAATTCATCCATTCGATTGGCGATGAAGAGCGCATCGCACAATCCCATCCACGCTTCAAGCGCGAGTCTTCCGCCCCCGTAGGCCACGGGACGAAATCTCGCGATAGCCGAATCCATTCGTCCGAGTTCAGTCTCCGTGAGTGCGAGCAAAAACGCGGCGTGTTCGTTCCCCGGCGCAACTCGATCCGCGGTGTGCAGATCCTCGGCCGCCGCTTCGATCCGACCCAGTTGCCGATTCGCGCGCGCGCGCACGAGCCATGCAACAGCGTTCCCGCGAGATCTCGCGCAGAGTTGATCCGCGGCACGGAGAGCGTCATCAGTGCGCCCCGCGGCAAGCAATCGCTCTATTTCCGCAACGGCGACGGAGTCTTCGATAGACATGACACCATGGTACGCGATCGGTTGTCCGTGCCGACGACCATCGCGAAGCGTTCCGTGGCTCCTGCTTGGCGGCTTCGGCCTCAGACCGAAGTGTCATGCGGGTGTCTCGCCGGTCTCTTCTTCCACAAGGGAATCATCATCTCAGTGAAAATTCCCCGATCCAACGTTGGCGCTCTCGCCATCGGCCTGCGGGTACATTCCGAAATCGCGGCCCTCTCGAGTTCGCGAACGCCGACTGCATGCCAACAGATTTCTTTGTTACAACTTTCGAGCGATCACGATGGTCATGTCATCGCCTTGCGGTGTGCCGCGGGCGAAAGCCGTGACGGTTTCATCCAGCGACCTGATCAGTTCCGAGGGTGTTCGATGGGCGTTCGCCACAATCACGCTTTCAATGCGTGCGATTCCGAACTGTTCGCTTTCAGGCGAGAATCGCTCCATGAATCCATCGGTCAGCATGACCAACAGATCACCGGACGCAAGATTCAAGTGATGGGTCGGGTCATACGACTCGTCCGGTGCGATGCCGAGCGGCAGTCCATCGCCATCGAATCGCTCGATTGACTTGTTCGCGGCGCGATACACAAATGTCGGCCCATGTCCCGC
>JBKDPX010000305.1:0-22785 GCA_046342165.1 Phycisphaerales bacterium
CTTTGAACCCGTCGGTAACGAAAACACGCGATTCTGCCCTCTTCGCTCGAATCGTCCCGAGACGGATGCCGCCTACGCGGTTGATCAAGGTGATGTACCCAACACGATCGAATCCGATGGAAAGCCCGATCTTCGCGATCTTCTTCATTCGAAAGTCGATCTTCGATCGGCTCTGACCACCGTGAGTGGTGCGCGGCCGTTCCGGCCGACTTCCGGCGTGCTGCTTGACAGTCTGAACACGAAGGAAGTCAAAGACAATGTGAATGAACTGCTCGGACCGATGGCGATGCGATTGGACGATGAAGCCTTCCCCGACGCGGGCACGCCGCAGGCTCTGGCCCAATCGCGCGATGCCGCTCGTGAACGTGCCAAGAGCGCCACTCAGCAGTTGTTCAACGCATACACCTCGATTCTGGATGGCATGCCGCGTTATGACTTCGAGGACGCCAACGCCGAGATCCGAAGCGTGATCTGGGAGCGTGCGGTGCAGGATCGTCGGCGCTTTGACACGGCGTTCTACGGAGGTCGCGGCGTTCCCACGATGCTGCGCGCAGCTGCACACATGTCTGTCAACGCGCTGGATATGCGCGACATGGATCGTCCGTTCCCTTATGACGCAACGGAAGACACCGCCGCGCCGGGCCAATATCTCGAGTCCATCGAGCCGACGGTGACGCAGTTCAGACTGACGACGAGATCGGCTGCCGACACCTCGCTCCAAGGTGAGCCGAACGTGTTGCGACTGGAACTTCCGCCGCGCTTGGAGGCGCCGAATACGACTCAGCCTTGCGGGCAGTTGCGGTTGTACGGAATCGAGCCGCAGCCCTTCATCTCCCAGGTCGCGGTGTTTACCACATACTCGGATCTTCCGACGGAAGACGGCGGCCAAGACGAATATGAGGGAGCGCTGCCGGACGAGAATCGCTTTGCGAGCATCAAGGTTGATCTGACGCAAAGTAATAGAGATTTTATGTATCGAGTGCTGGCGTTTAAGCTGGTGAATCCGTTCGGCACGCCTCTCGACAGCAACTATCTCCGCAACTGCTTCATTCGTTACGGCGGCGGAACATACCGAATTCAATCGCCCGAGTTGCTCGGCGTCTCGACCGATCGCACGCCGCAGCCTCCGATTCCGGGGCTGCCTCCGCCACCCGTCCCGGAAGCGAACTTCAATGTGCCGGCGTTTGGAAGTCGCGTGTTCTACGTGATGTACTGTCCGCCGCGCGAGGATCGAGTGCCCGTGCCTTTGAGTTACATCGGACGCGCCGCGAAGCGATTCCCGACGAACCCGGCGGGTGCCGGACAGCCGGGGCGCACGGCGCCCACCGTGGATGACATCAAGGCGGGAATCGAGGCGACGCTGGGAGGCTCAACGGCTCAGGGTGCATCGGGAACGCCGCAGATGATCATCGCGGTGAATGACAACTTCCAGGAGGAGATCATCACGCGTGATTTCTTCCCGACGATCGCAAATGCGGTCGCCGAAAATGAAGTGCAGTTGTGGCGCAGCAGCACGCTTGCCGCGCAGGCTCCGAACTCCACGTTCAATCCGCTGGAGCAAGAGACGCGAGGCAGCGGCCCGACGGCTCAGACATCATGGGTTCCCCGTCGCTCCAATCAACTTTTGGATCGCATGCGTTTCACTTCGGGGCGCGAAGTGCTTCACAACGGAACCAAGCTCGCTCCGAGTCCTTCGAGCCTCGGCTTCAGCAGAACCAACGAGTGCTTGATCATCGGAAGCACGCGCTCGGATGTGAATCTCTCTCGCGTCATCACGCTCTACTCATCGTTCTCGCGCCCCGTCGATCCTGCGATCTACACGACCTGGGCACAGAGCAACCCGTCCGGTCCGTTCGGAGTGCCCGATGGTGCGCTCCCCGCGTACTGCTTGGAGAGCAAGGTCGATGCCCGGCTGCAGCCTGTGCCATGGAATTTCAAATCGCCGGCATTGACGCCGACTTCGTCTCCGGACCGTCTCAACTCGGCGGCTTTCTCCTCGACGGTTTCCACGGCTGTTCTGCAGACGGGCCGTTTCGGCGGCAGTTCACCCAACTCTTGGCGGACGAACGCGACACGGGTAACGCAACTCCCGCTGGAGAGCATGGCGCTTAATCCCGCCTATCCGCGAGTTGCGTGGGATCTCTCCACGGGTGCGGGCGGTGTCGCGAGTCGCTCCATCACGGCCCAGGGTCGTGCGCGCATCGCCATGCCTGAAACGTTCTACTTCAACACATTCCGCATCACGCTTCCCGGACATCGCGCCGATCGCGTGGGTGACACCGCGCAGGGTGAAGCGATTCCCGCTCGGCCCGGCGATTTGCTCATGCCGTTGGCGTTCGGTCCCGCGTACAACTACGGCACGCCGACGGTCACCGCCGGACGACTCGCGGGCTTCGATAACGAAATCCGTTGGCGTTGGGCCACTCTCGGTGAAACCGCCGCAACGTTGATGGGTTTCTTTGATTACGAGACCGAAGCGTTCGACGCCGACGATCCGATTTCACTCTACAAGCCCGATGTCTTAAACGGCGTTGAGCAAGTGCATCTGGATCGCGGCCAACTGTGGCTCGATCGCTTTGCGCCGTTCATCGACTCCAACCGCAACAGCGTGTATGAGCCTTTGGTGGACCAGCCCCTCGGCAACGCCGCGCCGCTTGCGATGGGAATCTTTGATTACTTCCATGGGTTTGATACATCCATCGTTCCGGACAAGTCCACGATGCTCACCAGCAGCCTTCCGGGTGTCGTGAATCTTTCGACGGCCACGTCTCGAACTCTCGAGTCGCTGCCGTGCCTTGCGCCCCCGGGTCTCCCGACGGATCTGGATCCGAATGATGCGTCCGTCAACGAAGTGCAGCGAATCACCTATTCGCCGACTTCAACGGATCTCTCGACCGTCACCGTTCAATTGCCCGGATTCCCGCAGCAGCCTCAACCGACGCGCCAATTCTCATTGCGTTCGGGATCCGCGGCATTGCAGGAAGAGTTGAACCGTGTGCTGCCTGATTACGCGCAAGTTCGCTGCCGTAACTCCGGTCCCGCTTCGATCGACGTGATCTTCGTCGGTCGAGATGTTCAGGGGGTCGATATCCCGCCGATGCAGGTCATCGGCGGCGCAGGCATCATCGTGACGGAAGTCGTAAACGGTGCTCCTGGTGCGGACTTCGGAGCGGGGTCAGATTTCGCGGGCTTCGGCAACAGTGGGTGGTACGACGCTCAGGGCAAGCCCGGTTCGGTGCTTTCGGCACAAACGGACATCGCGACCACACTCTTGGCGTATCGCGATAAGACCGCGCGTCAGTTGAGGAGATCTTCGGTCACCGGCGTCAGCCAGACCTCGTCGAAGGCATGGTTCAACTGGATCGACTTCGATGATCGTCGTATCGAGTCCGACGAGGACGTGCTTCCGGATACGCCGCGATGGTTCGGTTCGAGAAGTCGCGTGAGTTCCATGGCGTTGATTAACGAGCAACCCGGGTTCCGCTCGCTCGCCGAGTTGATCGGCGTTCGCGTCCGCAACCTCCCGGAAATCGATCTTGATACCGCCGTGAACAATGAGGTGTTCCCGCGTTTGAACGGTGCGCCGTTCAACATCGACTTCATCGGATACGACGTCGATGGGGGATCAGCGGCGCCGGTTTCCGCGGGTACGGGGGGCACACCCAAGCCTGCTGATTTCGATATGCCGGGAATGGTGCTCGACTACTACCAAGCGCCCGCACCTGTGCAGACGGTGGGAACCCGATCGGTTCGATACTCGCGTCCGAATGTGGCCAATAGTTATGAAGAGCAGATGCTCATCATCAACGCGTTGGCGGACACTGTATCGACGCGCTCCGATCTGTACATCGCGTGGTTCGTCGTTCACGGATATTCCGAGGGCGACTGTCAGTTGGATCCGCGAAGCAATACGCCATTGGTACCGAGCATCGCGCGTCGGTACTTGATGATCGTCGATCGTTCTAATGTCATTCGTCGCGGGGACAAACCCAAGATCCTGCACTTCCAAGAAGTTCCTTACGCGCCGTTCCAGTGATCTTGTCCATGGAACTCCTCGCGGGCCCGTTTCGACACGGGCCCGCTTTCGTTTGCCGCCTCGACTATCATTCATGCGACAGGGTGTAGCTCAGCTTGGTAGAGCGTCTGGTTTGGGTCCAGAAGGTCGCAGGTTCGAATCCTGTCACCCTGATTCTAAAGTCAACGGCGAACGTGCGCGCGTGTCGGCAAGGCTGACCATTCATCATGCGATCTGAGAATCCGCGTCACATCAGTGTTCTCGATCGACTCCTCAAAGATCGTCGCGCGATTGTCGGCTTATCGATCCTCTGCATCGTTTTCGCGACTTGTGTCGGAACCATGTGGTTCACGTTCGGCAGTTCGGGAGTCGGCACCGATGCCGCGATCGCGCGTTACAACACCGGTGAGGCGTCGAACGGTCGCGCCGCCCCGGCTTGGTCGCTCTTCGGCTTGCTCGGCACCGATGAGTTGGGACGCAGCCTTCTGTATCGTTGTCTCGCAGGCGGCGGAATATCGCTGTCGATCGGACTGCTCGCCACCGCGGTATCCGTCGGGATCGGCACGATCTATGGTGCCGCGGCCGGCTACCTGGGCGGAAAGATCGATGCGCTCTTGATGCGCATCGTCGATGTGCTCTATGGATTGCCGTATGTTCTGCTGGTCGTACTGCTCGCGGTAGCGAGTGATGCGGTGAAGGACGAATACGTCACGCGCGCTCAAGAGCGTGCCGCGCTGGTTGTTGAGTTCGCGCGCGAGGAGCGCCCGCAATTGATCGCATCATCGAAGAAAGATGTCGAGGCCGCACTGTCGGCTGATTCGAAGTTTCGTTCGACACTTGAGGATCGAGCGCTCTTCGTCAAGCCTCCTCGAGAGATCTCACCGACCATCCGTACTCTGCTCGATCTTTCAACGCTTTTGATCGCGATCGCCGGAGTCAGTTGGTTGACCACCGCACGCGTCATTCGCGGACAGGTCTTGAGCCTCAAGGCGATGCCGTTCGTTGAGGCCGCTGCCGCCCTCGGCGCATCTCGTACTCGGATCTTTCTGCGTCATCTCCTGCCCAACTTGCTCGCGCCTGTGATCGTGTACGCGACACTTACGGTGCCGCAGGCGATACTGCAGGAGAGCTTTCTCAGCTTCCTCGGGATCGGCGTGAAGCCGCCAATGCCCAGTTGGGGCGGACTCGCGGCGCGAGGAGTGGAGGAGTTGAATCCGTACCGCTCCGATTGGTGGTTGCTCGCCTTCCCGTGCGGCCTGCTGGCGATCACACTGCTTGCGCTGAACTTCGTCGGTGAGGCCTTGAGGGAGGCCGCCGACCCCAAATCGCGCAGTCGTGGTTGACTTCAACGCGCGGCGCGAGGTCTTTCAGATTCAGCGGTACGCGCCTTCATCAGCACAAGTGCGGTTTCGAGTTGAAGATCCAGGCCTTTGGTGATGAGATCCTGAGGATTCACACGCTTGGCCAAATCCGCTTCGATCACTCCGTTTTCGTTGATCGGAATGACGTCGGCGTCTCGACGCAGCAGGATGGAGTCCGTCGTCTGCTTCGGCAGCATTTCAACCTGCAGATGCGGTTCGACGCCCCATGACTTCGCACCCGGGCGACGATGAATGATTGACTTGTCGGGCAACATGTAGTACTGCACCGTGAGCTTCAGGTGCGAGTTGGCGGTCAATTGCCAGACATTTTGTACACTGCCTTTGCCGAATGTTCGCGTGCCAAGCAGAATGGCATCCACATCGCCCGTCTTGGCGTAGCAACTGACGGCGCCGGAGACGATTTCGCTCGCTGATGCGGATCCTTCATTGATCAACATGATGACGGGGAAGTTGGAGAGCACCGCCTGTTGAGGACGGGTGTATTCCGGATTTTCGATCGCTCCGCTCGCGCCGCGAGCCTGCACGATGATTCCGCCTTCCACCTTGATGAACTTTCGCGCGATCTTGACCGCCTGGTCGAGCAAGCCGCCGGGGTTGAAACGCAGATCGAAGATCAATCCCTTCATGCCCTGTTCGCGCAGTTTGGAAATCGCGGCGGTGATCTCGTCCGACGAACTCTCGGTGAACTGTGTCAGACGGATGTACCCGATGCCCGAAGAGTGATCGAGCATGTAGTCCCATGCGTCCTCGCGCTCACCTGAGCGGATCCAACCTTTGGTCGAAGGCACATCGATGAAACTGCGTTCGAGTTCGAAATCGATCGCGGTCATCGGCTTTTCAGCGTCCGTGGGATCTGGGCGATCGATGGTCAGGGTGACGGGAGTTCCCGCCGGGCCGGTGATGACATCAACGACCTGATCGAGAGTCAGCCCGTACACGTTTTTGCCATTGACGGCCGACAAGATGTCGTTCGCATGGATGCCGGCTCGTTGAGCGGGTGTTCCTTCGAGCGGAGTCGCGATCTTGATGCGAGACTGATCGTCATACTCGATTTGAATTCCCACGCCGACGAATCGCCCCTGAGTGTTCTTCTGAAAACGACGGACTTCATCGGGCCAGATGACAACGGAGTATTCGTCGAGCGGTTGCATCACGCCGTTGCCGAACTCATGGAGCAACGCCGATTCAGTGAGTTTCACCGATTCATCATTGGCCTTCGCCATGGCATCGATGAGTGCGTTGATTTGCGGGAGGTCGTAGCTCAGCTCGGCTTTGGCGAGCTTGTCACGCTCGGAATCCAGAAAGCGATTCATGCGATTGACGGCATCCTCGTCTCCGAGTCCCGGGAACACTTCCCGGAGCATCGAGGTGGTGATCATGGTCTTCATGTTGTCAAGACCGCCGATCAGAATGTCATTGATCTTCGGACGCTCGACATGTCGGATCGAATAGGCGATCGCACGCATGAGCATGATCTGATCGATCCCGGCGAGTTTCTCGCGGAAATCGTCTCCCAGCGAGTTGTACGGAGCCATCTTCGATTCTTCACCCAGCGCCTTCATGCGATCGAATCGCAAGTCGTACAGCCGCTTCGGCGCATACAGACGAATCATCGCCAGTCGTTGGCCGAGGCGTTCAACGTCGTCACGGTAACGCCCTGATTCTTCGAACAGCCCGTTCAACAAGCCGAAGAGTTCGCTCGCGTTCAGCACGTCACCCGAGTTTTCCGCCTCGATCGCCGCCGTTCGAGCACTCTCCACGATCTCCGCGATCGCAGGTTCCTTCGCGACTGCTCCCTTCGTGACGCTCAACATTTCCAGTTCGATCGCCGAGCGAAGACTCTTGGAAAGACGAATGCTCGGACTCGCTTCCGCGAGGTTCTTTTCCAACTCGGCGCGCAGTTCGATCTCGCGTGCCTGTCGATCCGTTTCGCGCTTCGCGAAGTTCGTTTGCAATGCAGCGGCCGACTTGGAGAGTTCTTCCCCGGCCAGCGCGGGATCCGAAGCGATCTTCCTCAAAAGTGCATCCAACTTGCGCTGGTCGCCCAGTTTCGCGGTGTTCCACAACTCGGAGGCCACGCTCGTGACGTTCGCGGCGGGGATCACCTGTGCCGCCTCTTGGGCAACGGCTTCCGTGGCCCGCATCGAAAGAACCGATGACGCGATCGCCGCGGCAAACAACACCCGACTCGCCTTGTTCATGAACGCACTCCTCTGAAGCAACGCCAACCACGACGAAATCGTGGCATGACTCATCCATCGGCGGATGCCACTTCCTACTGATGCGCGGGAAGACGGTCTCCGCCCTGTTTCATGATATCGGGCGTTGGAGCCCATTACCGACGGACTTTCCAGCCCGGAACAGCCCTTATGGAGAGTTCAAGTGCTTGTGGACGCGGCGGAAGACGACCGTTGCCGTTCCAACGCTAAGTACGCCGACTCCGATCAGCAAGAGATTGTCCGAACCGATCGACCCCGTCCACCCTGAGCTTGCGGCGTAGGTCGCCGCGAGGCCAAATGCCGGCCCGCCGGCATAGCCGATCCCGATGAGTGCTTCGTGCGCGCCCCCGGCATCCACTCGGTCATGGCCGACTTCCATCGCGTAGTAAATCGCGCCGACATACACCGACGCCATGCCCGTTCCAAGCATCATCAGTCCCGCGATGAGCACGGAGAGTCCGGCATACCCATGAAGCCAACCGGATCCGATCACCGTCGCGAAACCTGCGACGATCAGGACGGGTCCCGCGATCGCAAGCAACCAGCGTCCGTGCCAGAAGGTTCGAAGATGCAGAAAGAGGAATGTCGCACTTCTCGAAAACTGATACGTGGCGAACAGCGCTGTCTGCCAACCGTGCTCGACGCCGATCTTGGCCATCGCCGCCGGAAGGTACGGAATCAGCGTATTCACGACGACGTACGCGACCGGAAGCATGATCCGAAATGCGATCAGAAGGTCGCGAAAAACCGGTGGATGACTGACCGACGCATCGTCACCATGTCGTCCCGTCATGGGCGCGAATCTGGGAAGGAAGATGAGTGAAAGAAAATGAGCGCCGCCGAAGAGCAGGATGCCTTCCAGAGCGTGCTCTTTGATCAGCGGAGAAATGACGAACAATCCGAGTGCGCCCGCTCCCGACCACAGAACGTTCCACTTGCCCAACGCACTTCGGAGCTTCTCGCCCGTACGACCGCCGGAAAGATAACTCTCGACGATCGGCCACAGCAATCCCGAGATCGGGCTGTACAACGAGGTTTGCACCCAAATCGGCCACGAGCCTTCCGAGTCACGGAACAACCATGGAATGACGCATGTCATTCCGAGGAGAACGATCACCCATGTGAGAATCGTTCGATCTTGTATAGGGCGTGATCTTGCGCGCGTGTATCGAAGCAACGGGCCCGCGGCGAGCGAACCTGCGATATACGTCAGTCCCATCACCATTCCGAGCAGGTAGTTCTGAGCCGAAGTGAACGAGTAAGCCTGTGCGGTGAGAAAGTAGATCGCGCTGGTGAGTACCGTGGTGGAGATGCTGTTGAGCGCGGAAACCGCAATGATCGGGCCGATGGGCGTGATGCCGATCGGTGCGGATGCTGAAGAATCTGCCTGTGTCATGCTCATGTGCGCTCTTATGAATCGAACTGATCATGCGATGGTAGCGTTGCCGAAGGATTTGTCCCTTCGCATCGCGTATCATTCCGGAGTCGAGTGCTCGTAGCTCAATTGGATAGAGCGTCGGCCTCCGAAGCCGAAGGTTGTGGGTTCGACCCCCGCCGAGCACGTTTCACCCTTCGGCGCGCTTTCTTGATTTGCCGTTCTTTTTGACGGTCTTTCGTAGCCGGGCATCGCCGGATTTGTCGCGAGGAAGATCGCAGCAGTCCCCGAAGTTCTTGCAAATCTCATGATCCGCACAGCACTTGCCGCGGGCTTTGCACGCACGCCGTCCGTGCCAGATCAACATATGCGAGAGTTTGCACCAGGATTCGCGCGGGAAGAGCGTCATCAGATATCGCTCGACCGTCGCGACATTCGCGTCCTTGGGAGCCAGGCACAATCGCTTGGACAATCGTTCGACATGCGTATCGACGACGACTCCTTCGTTGATGTCGAACGCATTGCCGAGGACGACATTCGCGGTCTTGCGCGCCACGCCTCGAAGCGTCAGCAGTTCGTCCATCGTCCGCGGAACCTCGCCGCCGAACTTCTCGCAGATCGCTTTCATGGATTCGTGCACCGATTTCGCTTTGTTGCGGAAAAAACCGAGTGTCTTGACGAACGGTTCGATTTCTTCGGGCGATGAATCCGCGTAATCGCGAGGGGTTGGGAATCGCTTGAACAGCGCAGGCGTCGCCTTGTTGACATTCACGTCGGTGGTTTGCGCCGACAGGATCGTCGCGACCAGTAACTCATGCGGGCTGGTATACGTTAACTCACAATGGGCGTCGGCGTAGTGGATTTCAAGCGACTGAAGCAGCTTTGCCGCGCGTGCTTTGCGCTCGTTCCCGACGCGCTGCGGTTGTGGACGAGCCGCCATCTCAGCGCGCCTTTCCTAACAACTCCGGATCCTGAAGTTGCTTCTGTGGAGCGATGCTTTCGCTCCTGCCGGTCGAGCTCAATGCAAACGCGCCGAAAAACCACGCGATCAACACCGTAACGGCGGTCACACCCATGACCGTGCTGGCGATCGGGTGGTCCTTGTCAAACATCGCTCGATGTGACTGTGCGATTTCGAAATCTCCGGCCTGCGCGGCGGACCAAAACTGCACCAACTCCGCGTTCATGCGCGGAGCGAGGATGAACAACTGATAGCTGACCAAGCCCATCGCAATCGACATGATGACCGATCGCGCCAATAAGCCCCAAGGCTTCACTCCCGGGATTTTCTGCGTTCGAGCGAGCGTGATACCGAAGGTTGCAAGCGCGATCCCTGCGCAGAAAAGCTGAACCGTGTCACACACTCCGAAAAGACGCGCACCGACGGAGCCGCCGATGATGACCCAGTGGTCCTGGGGATACTTCATGAATCCCGGGGCGACGGGATCGAGTTCCTTCAGTGTTGAAAACAACACCGCAGCCGCTGCGGAGGTCATCGCCAGGCATCCGAACCACAGGGAAAGTGCGAACAGATGAAGGAGTTCCGTGATGCGAGGCGCTTTCGACATGTGCGAATCGTACGCAAGGCGATGATTGCTACGATTGAAGCATTGAGACCCGCCAGAGCCATTTCGTTTGCCGGGCTTCGTCCTGATGCCGATGCGCCGTGGGGCCAAACGCCGCGCCGCATGCTCGATTGGGCTGCAACTTCAGGGGCGCGCGCCGTCGTTTTGGACGCCACCTCTCCGGGCTTTCGTCCGCGGGAACTCGATCAGTCCGCCCGTCGTGACATTGTCGCTGTTTTGCGTCGAGCCGGAATCGAATGTCGCGGCTTGGATGCTTTCATACCTCCTTCACATTTCACTGATCCATCGAATGTCGATCGCGCGGTAAGTGCGCTGGTCCAATCGATGGACATGGCCGCGGAGATTTCGCGATTGACCTCTCAACCCGTACCTGTGTGCACGGTGATCGCGAAGGACGCGGGTTCGGATGTGATCAGGCGACTGCTCGAAGCGTCACATCGAACGGGCGTTGCACTCGCGGATTGTGCGTGGCCGATGCGCGAACAGCGCCCCGGGTTGGAAATCGGCATTGATCCCGCTGCCATACTCGTGACCGGATCGGATCCGTGCGATGCGGTTTTGAAAGCTGATCGAATTCCGACTGTTGCTCGATTGAGCGATTTGTCAGCCAACGGGAGATGCGAACCGGGGGAGGGCGGGCTTGACATCCTTCGGTATGAGGTTGCCCTGGTCACGCGCGGATACGCCGGGTGTGTCGTAGTGGATCTTCGCGGGGTGCATCGTCAGTCGACGATGGTCGCACGATGCATCGAAAGTCAGTGAATCGTTACGCTTCGGTTACGACCGCCACGAGGCGGCTTGCGTACAAAGAGTCGGGAGATTCCGCGTGTCATTGGGCAAGGTGCTGATCATCGAGGATGATGGTGCGATCCGGCGCGGGATCGGCGATGCGCTGCGATTTGCGGGATATTCGGTCGAAGAGGCTGCGGACGGAGTCGACGGACTCCAAGCGGCGATGGCGATCGAACCGAATCTGATTTTGTTGGATGTGTTGATGCCGAAGATGGATGGATTCGCCGTCTTATCCGAGATCCGTCGAGCAAGGCCGACATTGCCGGTGATCATGTTGACCGCGAAGGGGGAGGAATCGGATCGAGTGACCGGTCTGCGAGCGGGCGCCGATGACTACGTGGTCAAGCCGTTCAGTGTCAATGAACTGCTGGCGCGGGTGGAAGCGGTGCTCCGTCGCTCCGCCGAACGACCGCACGCCGTCGCGAAGTTGCAGATCGCCGGTCGCAAGATCGATCTCGAAAGGCGTGAGGTCACTCTGGACGGCGGCATTCGTGAGTTGATGTCCGAGCGTGAAACGGAGTTGCTTGCATATCTCATCGCCAACCGCGGTCGGGCTGTGTCGCGGGACGAACTGCTCCAACGGGTCTGGGGACTTGATCCCCGAGGCATGCAGACGCGCACGGTCGACATGACCGTCGCGCGCCTTCGTGAGGTGCTTCGCGATGATCCGGCATCGCCGCGAGTGATCGTGACGGTCCGCGCGAAGGGCTACATGCTCGCAACGGAGGGGGACTCATGATTTCCGCGCGATGGACATGGTGGTGGTTCATCGCCTGCGTGACGCTGCTGCTGGGCGGTCTGGGCTGGGCCTCGATTCAGGCGCTGGGTTTCGAAGAACGCGAAATCCTCGCTCGTCATGAAGCGATGGATCGTCAGACACTCAGACTGACGCTGTGGAAGATGGAGTCGAGCCTCGCTCCGATGCTCGCACGAGAGTTCGGCAGAACTTCTGATGATTACCGTCCATTCCGTTGGATCGATCGTGACAGCGGCGTCAAAGTGGCTTCTCCCCTGTTGCGCGCACCTTCCCCGCCTGTTCTGCTTCATTTTGAAATCGACGCCGCGACGGATGAAATAAGTTCGCCGCAGGTTCCCTTTTCCGATCGTGAAGAAGCGCTGAATGTGTACACGACGGAGTATGACATCGCGGTCGCCGAGCGGCGACTGCGTCAAGTCGCGGAGCGAATTCGAGCCGAGTTTCCTGATTTCGGCGCATTCGCTCAGCGTCCTTTCACCAATTCTGCGGATGTCGCGGACGTCGATCAATATCCGAGCGACCGGGATCCGTTTGAGAAAAGCCTCGAAGATTTCGCGCGACGTGAAAAAGCGCGTGCCGGCTATGCACGACCTGAGCCGCAACCGATTCCGACAACCACCCCGGTTGCGCCCTCTGCCCAACGATTTGTCCAATCTCGATCCGCGGCGAATGTGTCCGACTTTCGAGCGGAGTGGTTCGGATCCGGGGATGGTGCGATGCTGGTGATGACACGATCCGTACGGAATGACGATCGAGAGCTGATTCAGGGTTTTTGGCTCGACTTCAATGCGATTCGCACATCTCTGGCGGATGCATCCGGCGGTCTTAAGCAACGCGTCTCAATCGTTCCCGCCCGTGGTGCGGTGTCCGCTGAATCAGCGGATCGTCGACTTGCGGCGCTTCCGGTTGAGATCAATCTCGCTCCAACCTCGCCAACGGAGTTGGAGCAATGGACTCCTCTCAGAACAACTCTGCTCGTGACGTGGGTGGGGGCCGTTGCCGGAGTCATTCTGATCGGGTTGGTGCTGAGGACATCGACCGAACTTGCGGAGCGTCGAGGTCGATTTGTCAGCGCGGTGACACATGAACTGCGAACACCGCTCACAACATTCTGTATGTACACGCAGATGCTCAGTGACGGCATGGTGAACAACGAAGAGGATCGTCGACATTACATCGGCACATTGAGAACCGAGAGTCAGCGTTTGGCTCGAATCGTGGAGAGTGTGCTGGACTATGCCAAACTCGGCAAGCGCAAGCCCGGCAACGGTCGTGTGTTGTTGCGAGCGAGCGATTTTGTCGAGCAGTGCGAGCGCCCGCTGCTGGACCGATGCGAACAGTCGGGGGTTGAACTTCGAATCACGCGCGAAGGTGATTTCACGGGCGCGATCGAAGTTGATCCGGGCGCGATCGAACGCGTCTTGTACAACTTGATCGATAACGCGTGCAAATATGGCACTTCCGGCGGGAACTCGATCGTCTCTCTCGGTGTCGTGATCTCCGCGAAAGACATCGAGTTCACGATTGAGGACGAAGGCCCGGGGATCGAGCGCCGCGAACGCAAGCGCGTGTTCAGACCTTTCGTGCGAGGCAGAACCCAAGTCGCGGGAACGGTGTCAGGTTTGGGATTGGGACTCGCGCTCGCGCAGGGTCTTGCGGGACAAATGGGCGGCGATTTGCGATTGATGCCTTCGGATCGGGGGGCGAGATTCGTGTTTAGAGTGCCGCTCGAATCGTGATCAGGGCAGCGGGACCGACCATGTCGCAACGACTTCCCCGCGAGTTCGCGCCGAACCGTCCGCCATCGCCGAATTGAAGTTGCGCCGCTTCGCGTGCAGAATGTGAAGACGCTCCGATACATGCTGTTGAATACGAAAATCGAGCACGCTGGCGGTGCGCGTCGGTGGCGGAGCGTCTCCCGTGATTGCCGCGGTAGCCGAGTCGACGAACAAGACGGCGTCCGAGGGGCGCGCGATCAAATCCATCCGGATACTCGCTCCTTGGCCCGTGTCGTAATTATCCGGATCCGAATCGATCCCCGAATGTCCGGTGACATTGATGGCGTAGGTCCGTTGCATCTGGTCGCCGTAGACCGAGCGCGCCGTCGGACACACGAGCGATGAACGCGCACTGTAGAGTTCCGAACTTGTTCCACCGGAGACGCCTGCGGCGCTTTGTATGACCAACGCCCAGTTCGGGAGTGTTGCGTAGGGAACCCCAAGCGCAGGCGATCGTCCCTTGTTCTCATCCGCGTATTGACGAATGATCGTCATGTTTTGACGCAATTGAGAAAGACACACCGTCGTTCGCCCGGATTCGCGCGCGTTGCCGAGCGCCGGCAGCGCGATAGCCACCAAGATCGCGATAACCGCGATGACGACGAGTAGTTCGATCAGCGTGAACGCGTTGCGCACGCGTCCTCCTCGTATGCATCAACCGCGGGCGGGAGCCAGCAACGAATCCGGCTCTTGCAGCAGTCGGATGATCTCGGCCAACGCCAAAGCCGCCGTTGCGCCATCGACCACGCGATGGTCGCATGCGAGACTCAGCGGCAAAAGCAGTCCCACGCGGAACGCTCCCTTATTCACCACCATGCCTTCACGCGCGCGGCCGACAGCCAAGATCCCGACCTCGGGATAGTTGATCACCGGAGTTGCGAATCGACCGGCATGACTGCCGACGTTTGAAATCGTGAATGTCGAACCCATCAACTGTTCGCGCGGAATCGAGCGGTTGCGCGCCATCTCCGCAGTGAGCGTGATCGCGCGGCCCGTTTCCAAAACGCCGAGGCGATCCGCATCGCGAATCACGGGAACCATCAATCCGTTCTCGGTGTCCGTTGCGATTCCCAGATGCACACTGCGATACTGAATGATCTCGCCTTCGCCATCCTCCGACATGTTCGTCGTCGCATTGAGCGCGCGGAACCGCGAGTCGCTCAGCACGCGGCAAACCGCGTTGGCGACAAAAGGAAGGAATGAAACCTTCTCTCCGCTCGCTGCCGCAAGTTTCTTGCGCATTGCGTCCAACGCACTCACATCGGCTTCGTCCATCACCGTGAAATGCACCGCTTGATCGATGCTCTCGCGGAGGCGGGTTGCGATCGTCCGACGAACGCCACGGAAGGGAATACGGGTCACATCGTCCGTCGAGGCGATCGCCGCAGGGCGGGGCGCGGGCGCCGGAGCCGAAGCTTTGGTTGACTGCGCAACAGGGGCTTGCGCAACGGCAGCCGGCGCGGCGGCAGTGGGACGGATCGGCGGCATCGCAGCTTTGACGGGTGCGGGAGGAATAGAAGGCGCACCCATGCCGCATGCCGACTTCGAGCCTGCAGCCGCGCGGACATCTTTTTCGGTCACGCGCCCGCCGATACCCGTGCCGGAGATGGAATCGATATCGACACCCATTTCCTTCGCCAAGCGACGGACAGCGGGAGTAGCAAGTGTCTTTCCGGCGTTGTTCGCGCCGGGAGTGTTCGCGAGCGAACCGACGACAGTTCCCGCGTCTTCGCGGTCGGCAGTCGGCTCCGGAATCTCTTCGACCACGGGAGCTTTGGCCGGTGCAGTCTGGGCGGGTGGAGTTGACGCCGCGCCGTCAGGCCTGTAGGAGACAAGCGGGTTGCCGACATGGAGAATCTCACCCTCGTTCCCATGCAGTTCGGCGATCGTGCCGGCGCGGGGGCTCGGCACTTCGACGAGTGCCTTGTCGGTCTCCATCTCGGCAAGGATTTCGTGTTCGGCGATGGTGTCGCCGACCTTCACGCGCCACTTGATGAGTTCGGCTTCATGCACACCTTCGCCGAGGTCAGGAAGGATGAAGACATTGGGATCCGCGGACTGCTGGTGAGCCATCGAGTCGATCTCCGAAGGGATTCTCCCAAAGGATACGCCCGAGATTGCAGTCGCGCGTCCTTATCCCCGACGGATGTCCTCCCAAACTTCTCCCGCCGCTCTCAGGCCTGAAAGGCAGGCGCCTTCCATGAATCCTTGCCACGAATAGAACGAATCGGTGTGCTCTCCCGCGAACTTCACCCGACCCGACGGCTGTCCTTCCAATCCGGCGATCGTGGTGAACTGGCCCGGTTCGTAGCAGGTGTAACTCCCGCGCGAAAGCGGGTTTGAGGGCCAGTGTTCGCGGAATGCACGAACGGAGTTGCCGCTCAGTCGAGTGGCCGCGGCTTGAGCGCCGGGGATGATCGCGTTGAGATCGCCAAGGAAGCGACTGACCTGAGTCTGGAGCGTCAGGCCGCCGATGGCGACACCTCGGTCGCCGCTGGCGTAATCCGTCAGCACCCCGCCGTTCGCAGCCGCGATCGGATTGGTCTCCCACACGGTCTGCACATTGGGTTGATCCGCATAAACCGAGCCCGAGCATCCGACAGCATCCCAGGGTCGGCTGTTGAATCCGACCATTGTCTTGGCGTTCATTCCATAACCCAGCGTGTTGATGGCGCGCACTTTGTCGGAGCTCAAGCCGAGGGAAGCATCGAGCGTGACGGTGCGGAGTACGCTGAACGGGAGCGCGAGAACGACATAGTCAGCCACCGCCACTCTTCCATTGGCGCAACGCAATTCAAACTCGCCGTTGGTTCGTTTCGAGAGTGATGTGAGTCGGTGATTGGTCATGATCGGCCCGGGGAGGCGTTGTGCGATGTTGCTTGCGATCGCGTCGTTGCCGCCGACGATGTGGAATCGTTCATCGCTGAACACGCCGAATGGCTTGAATTTGCCGCGTCGATCTGCATGAATGAAGAGCAGCAGATTGAGCGCTGATTGACGATCGGTTTCGAGGCCGTACTCGCCGAGGTATGCCTCGTCGAGCACCGCGCGAATGATCGGGAGATCATTCGCGCGTGTTGCCAGCCACTCGCGCAAGCTCAACCGATCCAGCGCGAGATCTCCCGCGTTGTACGCGAAGAACGAAGGTTCTCCTGAGCAGGTCTGAAGATCAGCGCGCATGCGCGGAACCAGCGTGCGGAACTCGTTGACAACTTCCTCCTCGCTGAATGCATTGCCGAAGAAGTGATAGATCGTCGAACCCGTGCCACGCGTCACATCCTCTCGTGCGAGCCCGAACTCCGTGGCATAAGCGCGCATGGTTTGATGGGTCGTGTCGATGAACTCTCCGCCTCGCTCGGCGGTTTGGCCGGGAAAGAACCCGCGAAGTGAGTAACAGCGGCCGCCGACACGCGATGATGCTTCGTAGATCGTCGCGGCGAGTCCCTTGGATCTCAACCAGTCCGCACACACCAATCCGCCCAACCCGCCGCCGACGATGGCGATTCGGGGCTGACCCGTGCGGGGCGCGGCGATGGTCATTCGAGTCGCGGCTGTCAGCGCAGCGGCTGCGCCGATGGATTGACCTATGAACCGACGACGACCGAGGATGCGCTCATCCTGTCGGGCGGCGATATCGAGCGCTTCGCCGGTTCGAATGTCGCGTTCTTGCGCGAAAGCGCCGATGCGCATGAGTCTGGACACGACGGAGTAGAGTTCGCTGTGCGGCATGAATCACCTCGCCGACACTGTACCAAAAGTCGCTGAATGTCCATACAAAAAACCGACCTTCCGGTCGGTCTTTGAGTCTTGAATGAAGTTGTGATCAATACGCCAGACACTGACGAACCGCCTCGCTGATGCGCTTGGCGTCGGGCAGGTAGTCGAGTTCCAGCTTGTAGTACGGCATGATCGTGTCGAATCCCGCCACGCGCTGCACGGGAGCCTTGAGATGGAGGAAGCAGTGTTCTTGGATACGGGCGGACAATTCGGCGCCGAGGCCGACTGTCTTCGGTGCTTCATGCGCGATCACGCATCGACCGGTCTTTTGCACGCTTTCAATGATGGTGTCGGTATCCATCGGAGAGATCGTGCGCAGATCGATCAGTTCGACGCTCACATCTTCAGGAAGGTTGTCGAGCACCTCCAGACACTGGTACACGGTTGCTCCCCACGAGACAAGCGTGAGGTGCTCTCCTTCGGAGACCACCTTCGCCTTGCCGATCGGCAGCGTGTAACGATCCTCGGGGATCCACTCGCGTGTGGGCAGTCGATAGACACGCTTGGGCTCGAAGAAAATCACAGGATCCGGATCGTCGAGCGCCGCCGCGAGCAGGCCCTTCGCGTCATGCGGCGTGCACGGCATGACGACCTTCAAGCCGGGCTGATGCGCGTAAATCGCTTCAGGCGAGTCCGAGTGCAGTTCAGGAGCGTGAATGCCGCCGCCGACGGGCACTCGAACGACCATTGGGATGTTGATCGCGCCGCGAGAACGCGTGCGGTAGCGCGCGGCATGGTTGACGAGTTGGTCATACGCGGGACCGAGAAAGCCTTCGAACTGAATCTCGGGAATCGGGCGCATGCCGCCCATGGCGAGTCCGATCGCCGCACCCATGATGCCTGACTCGGAGAGAGGCGTATCAAAGATGCGCTGATCTCCGAAGCGGGCTTGCAGACCGTCGGTGGCTCGGAAGACGCCGCCGTTGATGCCGACATCCTCGCCAAGGCAGACCACGCGGCTGTCTCGCTCGAGTTCCTGTGCGAGCGAGAGCGTGATCGCCTCGACCAGGTTGCATTCCACGAGATTCTGTCCCGTCGCCTCATCAATGCGACGACGAAGCTTGGGATTGAAAGGAGCTTTTTCCGCTGTTGCTGTCATGGGTGATCCCCGACTTTGCGATTCGTGGTTTCGTGCCTGACGAATCGAGGTGTGATTGAGGGCGTTGTCCGGCGTGTCCGATTGCAGTTTTCAGTGTGCGAGGCCGACTTGTTCAGGATTCTGGCCCAAGCTGTGCGTCTGCATCGTTCGACGCTGAACTTCGAGTTCCGGCGTGATGTTCGCGTAGGTGTAATCGAAGATGTCAGACTTGGCCGGCTTGGCGATGCCTTCCGCCATTTTGACGACATCCGATGCATTTTGCTTCGCCGTTTCGTCAAGCGTCGCCTGCTTGGCGTCATCCCAGAGACCCTTCGAGGTGAGGTACTTGCGAAGGCGAATCACGGGGTCCTTCTTCGCCCAAGCATCGACTTCGTTCTGGTCGCGATAGCGACGCGCATCATCCGCGGTGGTGTGATCCGCAAGGCGATACGTCACGGCCTCGATGAACGAAGGACCGCCGCCGGCGCGTGCGCGCTCGATGGCGTCCGTGCTCGCCTTATAAACCGCCAGCAAGTCGTTGCCGTCAACCTGAATCGTCGGCATGCCGTAGGCGATCGCGCGCTGCGCGACGGTCTCGCATTGCATCTGACTTTCACGCGGTGTTGAGATCGCCCACTGGTTGTTCTGGCAGAAGAAGACGGTGGGGGTCTGGAAGACACTCGCGAAGTTCATCGCTTCATGGAAATCGCCTTCGCTGGTCGCGCCATCGCCGAAGTAGGTGATCGTGACGCGTGCTTCCTTCTTCAACTTAAACGCCCAGCCGATTCCGGTCGCGTGAAGCATCTGCGTTCCGATCGGCACGCAGAGCGGGGTCATGCATACGCCTTCCGGAATCTGATTGCCTCGCTCGTCGCCCATCCAGTGCAGAAGGATGTAGTGCATCGGAAGTCCGTGCATCCACAACGCCGCATTCTCGCGATAGCACGGAACCAGGAAGTCCACGCCTCGCTTGGCTGCGTAGCCCGAACCGATCGCGGCGGCTTCCTGACCCTTGTTCTGCGGGTAGGTGCCCATGCGACCGGAACGCTGGAGCTTGAACGCGATCTCATCCAGCGCGCGGCACTTGCACATGTACTGGTAGAGTTCCAGAATCTCCTCATCCGCGAGCCAAGGTCGGCCGTCCGGACGGAACGCGAGGGATTCGTCGACGACGCCCTCCTCGTTCATGATCTGAAGATGTTGGATCTTTGATTCGTGCGCGATCGTCAACGGCATAGGCAATACTCCGCTTTCGGTTCAGCGCGCTTTCGCGACGCTCCCGAACCAAGCGTATCCGTTATCCGCAACCGGGGCATCGGAGAGAACTGCTTTTCACGACCTCTCGAGATGAAAAAGCCCCGCCGGGCCGGCGGGGCTTTCGTGATATCGGCGTCGGGGCCGCGGTTTATCCGTTCAGCGTCGCGGGGCAGTCCGCGGGCTTCTTGAAATCTCCGGGGCCGGGGAACTGCTTGATCGACTCCTGCTTGTTCACGCGACCGGTTCCCTTGGCGATCGGGCTCTTCTCCGGAATCACGAATTGCGAGTTGGCGAGGGTCTCGGAGTGCTTCAGCGCGGCATCCGCCGCGATCAGCATGGTGTCATCCGAGTTCTCATACAACTGACGGATTCGGGTGTTGATCTCGACCTCGGCGATATCGAAGAAGTGCATCGCGGCGGTCTTGTCACGCAGCCAAGCGGCATCGGTCGATGCCCCCTTGGCCCGAATGTCGCTGTCAAGCTTTGCCAGCGTGCACGCCCAGCCGTGCAGGAAGATGGCGATGTCCGCCAGTCGTGCCTGAACGGCTTGACGCTCAAGCATCTTGATGTCGTAGCGCTTGCTCATGGTCTTGAACAAGTGACTGTGCTCGCGGACAAGCATGCAGAGTCGATCGGCGACCGGCCGCAATTCGGGGCTGACTTTCGTGATCCGCGGATCCGCCATGCGGATACCGAAGAAGACTTCAAGACCCAGCGGGATCGCGCGCTTCATGATCGCCGGACGCAAGGAGTTCTTGACGGCCTTGGCGACAAAGCTGACGAGCCCTTCGTCGGGTTCCTTCATCAACGCGTTCTTGACGCCAAGCATCATCTCGGCCAGTTGCTTTCCGCCGTAGCCGAAGATGTACGACTGCATGACTTCGTTCGCGCCTTCGACGATCAGATTGATGCGGCTGTCTCGGAAGATGCGCTCGACTTCATTCTCCGACATGATGCTCTCGCCGCCCATGATCTGCAGCGCATCATTGCTGGCGCGCCAGCCCATCTCCGAGCAGAACACTTTGCACAGCGCCGTTTCGACTTGAATGTCCTCATCGTGGCGGTCGAGCATGCCCGTCGTCATGTACAGCACCGCATCCATCGCGTAACACAGCGCGGACATGTTGGCGATGCGCGTGCGCACCAGTTCCTGCGCGCACAGGGGCTTGCCGAACTGGAAGCGTGTCTGCGACCACTTGATCGACTGTGCAGCGGCGCGGCGTGCGCCGCCGAGCATTCCCGCCGACAGCGTGCAGCGGCCGTAGTTCAAGCAACTCAACGCGATCTGCAGGCCTCGGCCTTCCTGTCCGAGAAGGTGACTCTTGGGGACGCGCACGTTGTTGAATCGAATACGCGCCTGCCATGTGCCGCGAATGCTCATCTTGCTTCGGTTCTTCTGGAAGATCTCAACGCCTTCGAGCCAGGGATGGCAGACGAGCGCCGAGATCTTGCCCTTGCCGTCCGGACGATTTTCGCGCGCCATGACGGTGAAGAGCCCCGAGATCGCGCCGGATGTCGCCCATTTCTTCTCGCCGTTGAGAATGTAATATTCGCCATCCTCAGTTTTGGTGAAGTTCGTTTCCTGGCCGCCGGCGTCACATCCCACGTTGGGCTCGCTCAGACAAAACGCGCTGACCCAATCCTTCGCGAGGTGCGGCAGCCACGTCTTCTTCTGCTGATCGTTGCCAAAGAGCATGACGGCCTTGCAGCCGATCGACTGGTGCGCCGACACGAGCACCGCCGTGCTTCCGCAGTACTTGCCGAGCATCTCCAGCACCCGGTTGTAGCTCGTGATGCCCATGCCCAGTCCGCCGTGCTCCTTCGGAATCGTCATCCCGAGCACGCCGAGTCCGAAGAGTTTGTCGATCGCCCAGCGCGGAATCTCTTGCTCCTGATCGATTTGCACGGCCGGGTGCTCGTTCTTGAGATAGTCCTCAAGCTTGGCGAGCAACTGATCGCACTCGGCCTTCTCCGCGGCATTTTGGGTCGGATACGGGAAGTAAAAGTCCTCCTTGAGGTTGCCCCAGAAGAGGTTCTTCACCGGCCCCATTTTCGTCGGCTCCGCACCGAGCCATTCCTCGGCCTGCTCCAGCAGTTTGCGGTCAGCCTCGGAGATTCCCTTCATCGATTTCAGATCAGCCATCGCTTCGCCCTTGTTTCAAGACCGTTTGACCAGTTTCAAGACCGTTTGATCATCCGAACGTCATTTTTTAGACTTCGCGAAAAACGCCGCGATCAATTCCTTCGCGTGCGCGGTCGAGCGCAACCTGACCAATTCGCGTTGCTCGACTTCCAAACACGCACTCCAACCTTTCGTCACGCCCGCGTCCACCGCCGCCAACACCGCGCGACCCGCATCACTCGCGGACACTTCACTGCGAACCGAATCGATCGCTCGTACGACCGCCGCGGCTTTCTCTGTCCGCCCGGCATGGAGCAGGGGCGCTCCGTCGCGCGATCGAGCGCCCTGACTTCGACCAGCCACCCATGCTTTCGCTGTCGCACGAAGTGAAGATGCGTCCGCGGCGACCGCATCGAAGAGTCCGGCCTTGACACCATCGTCAAATGTCAAAGGAGAACCCGAGGCGGTGCGGCGAATCGCATCAGCCGGTTCGATTCGAGCGGCGAACAGGGATGTTCCGCCCCAGCCCGGACAGATGCCCAGTCCCGCTTCGGGCAGGCCCACGGGATATGGCTTGCCGGGTTGTCCGTCGCGCATCGCAGGAGGCGCACCAATCAACCCGTCACAATGCATCGCCAGTTCCAAGC
>JBKDPX010000306.1:0-3439 GCA_046342165.1 Phycisphaerales bacterium
GATCGCCGGCGAAGCCGATGTTCCGTTCTTCTCGATCTCGGGATCCGACTTCGTGGAAATGTTCGTCGGTGTCGGCGCCAGCCGCGTGCGCGACCTGTTCAAACAGGCCAAAGACAGCTCACCGTGCATCATCTTCCTCGATGAAATCGACGCCGTCGGCCGTCGCCGCGGCGGCGGGTTCTCGCACGGCGGGCACGACGAGCGCGAACAGACGCTCAATGCGATTCTCGTCGAGATGGACGGGTTCTCGCCCGCTGACGGCGTGATCGTAATCGCCGCGACGAACCGTTCTGATGTTCTTGATCCCGCGTTGATTCGTCCGGGCCGTTTCGATCGACAGGTGGTCGTTCCGTTGCCGGACGTGAAGGGTCGCCTTGAAATCCTGAAGGTCCACTCAAAGAAGGTGAAACTCGAACCGTGCGTGGATCTCGAGCGTTTGGCTCGCGGCACGCCGATGTTCTCCGGCGCCGATCTCGCGGCGATCATCAACGAGGCGGCGATCTCAGCGACGATGCAGAACAAGGACTCGATCCAGCAGGTGGATCTTGAAGAGGCGCGCGACAAGATCCGTTTCGGACGCGCACGCAAGAGCCGCCGCATCGATCATGAGGAAAACCGCGCGACGGCATACCACGAAGCCGGTCACGCCGTGTTGCAGTATCTGCTCAAGGATGCCGATCCTCTGCACAAGGTCACGATCATTCCGCGCGGTCAGGCGTTGGGCGCGACCTTCTCGCTCCCCGAGAAAGATCGCTTGGGGTACGGCATGAAGTATCTTCGCGCGACGATGCGCGTCTTGTGCGGCGGGCGTATCGCCGAAGAGAAGGCGGTCGGAGACATCTCATCCGGCGCCTCGATGGACATCACCCAAGTCACGCGCTTCGCGAGAGCGATGGTGCTTGACTGGGGCATGAGCGAGAGACTCGGGTTCGTCCGCTATTCCGGAGAGGACTCTCGCGAGTCTTTCGTCGGAGAGAAGGAATATTCCGACGCGACCGCCCGACTGATCGACGAGGAAATCAAACACTTCGTCACCGATGCGTATGACGACGCCCGGAGCATGCTCGAACAGAACTGGGACAAGGTTGTCGCCGTCGCTGAAGGCTTGCTGAAGTACGAGACGCTCTCGTACGACGATGTCGACGGCCTGATGCAGGGCCGCACCATTCAGCGCCCCACCGTTTCTGAAATGCTGCGTGCCGAAGAACGCAAGAAGGCGGAGGCCGCATCGAATCCCCAGACGGGGGGCGATCCCGAACTGCCGCCGGATGTCGTCCCGAATCCCGCCTGAGTCCGGCACCCTCAATCGACCCGACACTTACCGCGCGAAAATCCGCGCGGTTTTTCTTTTTCGCCGAATGAATGAAGATCCGACGACGCTCCTGCTGTATCGTGAACCGACACAAGAACGGAGATCTCATGAAAACAGTCGCGACAACTCTGCTCCTCATGTGCACCGCCGCCATTCTGCCACCCGCAGCGAACGCACAAATCGCGAGCCACAGGATTTATGTCGAACCCGATTCGCGGAACGCGGCGATCGTCTATTGGCAGGCGTTCGGCGCGATCACGCCGGAATTGAGCGCCGCCATTTCCGCGATCGAATGGAATGACAGTTTCAACAAAGCGGAGATGCCGGAAAGTTTCAACAACGCCGCGGCGATCGACGCTGCCATGGCCGTCAACCTCATCACCCGCGCCGCGAGCATGAACAAGTGCAATTTTGAATGCCGTTGGGAAGACGGGATCATGACGCTGTTGCCGCATCTCAGCCATCTGCGCAGTTGCGCTCGACTGCTTCGGTTGGAGGCGCGAAAACTCGCGATCGCGGGCGATGTCGCAGGAGCGACGCAAACGCTCATCGCCATGCGCAGAATCGCCGACCACACATCGCTGGAACCCATCGCGATCAGCAAGCTCGTCGCAATTGCGATCAACTCGCTCGCGTGCGAAGAGACAAAGAATCTCGCGGGAAGCGGTCTACTGAAGGCCGCAGAGCGAGATGTGCTGATCGCCGAATTGCGTCGAAGTGATCTCGGTGACATGTATGCGATGTCCGAGTTTTTCATCGGCGAGCGATCCTGGATCCCCGTTGATATTGATGCGGCCTGGATTCGCCGCAACGTGATCGGAGTACTGCCCGAAGGACCGGACCGCGATCGACTCGCGCAACTGAGCGATGAGTCGATGATGAAGGAGGTGCCGAAGATCGCACCGATGTATGACGCCTTGATGAACGCATGGCGTGCGCCCGATGCAACGGCGGAGTTCAAGGCGGTTTCGGCGCGAATCGAAGCCGGAGAATTCGGTGTTCTGGCCGACGCGGTCGCACCATCGGTTACGAACATCAAAGCCGCGACGGACAAAGCGCGCCAAACCGTCCTCGAAACGATCACTGCGCTCGAACAAGCCAAAATCCGAGACTGAAATGACTTGCGAAGCGGCGAAACTCCTTCGATCCGCCTCGCGAGGTGACGAACGCGCCGCGTGCGCGTTGTGGCACTTGCTCGGCCCGAATCTCATTCGCTTGGCCGCGACGATCGTGCATGATCAAGATCTGGCTCACGATGTCGTTCAGAATGTCTTCATCGAGTCGCTTGGGGTGTCATCCGGGGAAATCGCGCGATTGCGAAGCGTCGAGGGATGGTTCGTCTGGAAAACCCGCCAACGCGCGATCGATCTGCTGAGATCGGAGCGACGCAGAATCAACCGAGAGCGCAAATCGCTGCTCATCCGGAACACCGAGTCCGTTCAACCGTTGACATCGGCTACGCGCGACCGGCCGATCAAAGAGCGCGAGATGCTCGTGTTGCGTCATGTGTTCGACATGTCATTTCAAGAGATCGGCGTTGCGCTTGGCATTGCACCATCCACCGCCTTGGAGCGATATCGCAGAGCCATCGAGAGCGCCCGATCAGGAGAACTCCCGTGACATCATCACCCGAGTCGACTTTCACTACGCCGCCTGAGAGATTTCTCTCGGCAGTCCGCGCCATTCGAGATCGCAGGCGCCGCCGACGAAGTGCGATGATTCTCGCATGCGCCATCGGATTCTCCGCAATCGCCCTCCCACAGTTCCTTCTTCCGTCGAATGCGGATGCACACCAGGCCGCATGGTTCGAATCGATGCTCCCGGTTGATGCTCCGCTCAATGCGGCCCGGCCTGTCGATATCCGTGCGGGCGATCGATGTTTGCCGCCCGACAGTCTCTGATTCCAACGATGAAACTTGCTACGCTTTCGGTCATGAAGGCTACCGCTCTCCGCAACGTCATCGTCGCATGCGCCGCATCTCTGGCATGTCTTGCATTCGCGCAGGAACTGAAATCGGGCGAATCGATCGCGAGTCCGAATGCCGAGAGCCAACTCTGGCGTCTCTTCGTTGAATCAGCTGACATCTTCACGGGGCTGCTGCTCATCGGATCGATCACGGGCGTCAC
>JBKDPX010000307.1:0-11515 GCA_046342165.1 Phycisphaerales bacterium
AAGGCCTTGGCATGCTGGTCGGCGCTCAACTCTTCCCCAAACTCATCGATATGTACACCAAGGATGGCGTGACCGATTGGCGCATGGTTTGGTTCGTTCCCGCGGCATTTGCAGGAGCGGTTATGCTCCTCTTCCTTGCCATGTTCAACCAACGCAATTCAGCGCAGTCCGCTTGAGATTCCGTTTCGGTCTTGCGGATCAGCGTTCTTGTGATAGTCTGTTCACGTGGGTGTTTTCAAAAGGGATAGCGTCATGAAAACGAATGAAACCGTTGTCACGCTCGGCCACGATCAGGGCCGTCGTTCATTCCTCACCAGTGCGGCGATGCTTGCCGGTGCGGGTGCCGTGCTCGCAGCCGCCGGCAAAGCCAACGCCACGCCGCTGTACCAACCCGGAACCAAAGCCAAGGGCCGCACCCCCCTGAAGGATGGCGCCCCGATCAAGATGGCTGTCATCGGAACAGGCGGCATGGGAACCGGTCACTGTGCCGCGTTCGCGAGCTTGAATGTCAAGCGCAACGCAAATGTTCAGGTTGTCGCGATCGCCGATCCGTGGCCTCGCAACCTTGACAACGCTCACAAGCGGCTTACCGAAGAATGGCAGAAGGGCGTGGAGGTCAAGAAGTACGCCGACTACACCGAGATGCTGAAGGATCCCGAGATTCACGCCGTTCTCATTGCGAGTCCGGAACACTGGCACGGCAAGCACGCGATCGATTCGCTCATGGCGGGCAAGGATGTGTATTGCGAGAAGCCGATGACCCTGAATCTCGCGGATGCCGTCGCACTTCACCGCTGTGCTCAAGCGAATCCCGAATTGATCCTGCAGGTCGTTACGCAGAAGAACGCGCTTCCGAGCTACAACGAGGCACGCAAGTGGATCAAAGAAGGCTTGATCGGAACCCCGACATGCAGCCAAACAAGCTACTGCCGCAACACGCCCGACGGCGAGTGGAACTACTACAAAGTCGATCCGAACTGGAAAGCAGGCAAGGATGTTGATTGGGAGAAATGGTGCGGCCCGCTCGGCGAGCAAACCTTTGATCCGTTCGTCTTGAATCGTTGGCGTCGCTATCGCAAGACGAGCACGGGCATCATCGGCGACCTTCTGGTGCACGTCATGACTCCGCTCATGGTTGCGATGGATCAAGGTTGGCCGGTCCGCGTCACGGCCAGCGGCGGTCACCTCGTCGACAAGACGATGGAGAATCACGACACCGTCAACCTCCTGATTGAGTTTGAAACCGGTCACCAAATGATCGTGATGGGTGCCACCAACAATGACACCGGCCTCACGCCGATGATCCGCGGGCCCAAAGGCAACATCGAAGTCACGGACGGCGCCTTGCGCTTCACGCCCCAGAAGCCTTACGCCGAGGAACTCGAAGAGCGCAAGGCCAACCTGCCGAACATCGGCGATGACCAAGATCAACACCGCATGAACTGGCTCGAGTGCATCCGCTCGCGCACACAGCCGTTCTCCGACACCGCGATGGGTCTGAAGGTCGTCGCGATTGTGGATCTTGCCACGCGCTCGCTTTGGGAAGGCGGCACTTGGATGTTCGATCCCAAGACTCTCGAAGCTCGCAAGATCTGAAATTTGGACTTCGCACCTCCCGATCCTCCCCGCCTTCGTACTGCGTGCGAGGCAATGGCGACGCGTTTCGAACTGTCGCTTTGGGGTGATTCGGAGAGATCGCTTCGTGCCGCTGCGGACGAAGCGATTGAAGAGATTGCGCTTTGGCATCGAAGGCTGAGTTACTTCGAAGGCTCAAGCGATATCTCACATATCAACGCACACGCAAGCTCCGCACCCGTTCGATTGGATGCGGAGCTTTTTGCGTTGCTCCTTGAATGCAAACGAATGCACGAGATCTCGCGAGGCGCCTTCGATCCGGCGATAGGAGGATTGATGCGGGCCGCAGGCTTTCGCGGCGAACTTCGGAACTCCAAAGCCCTTTCGGAACTGAGTAGAACCTGCAGTTTTAACAAGGTGGAGCTCGACGCATCCGAACGCACGATTCGCTTGACGAGTCCTGACGTGCGCCTCGATCTCGGTGCGATCGGCAAGGGTTGGGCGATCGACCGCGCGATGGACACATTGAAGGAGTGCGGAGTGCCACGCGCCTTTGTTCACGGCGGGACAAGCAGTGCAGCCGGGTTCGGGGCACCACAGGATGCACCGTGGGTGATCCAAGTGACCCCGGATCGAACCGGGCCGTTGATCGCACTGTTCGACGGCGCGATCGGTGTCTCAGCACCCCATGGCCGCGTCGTAGAAGGCTCAGGACACGTTCTTGATCCAAGATCTGGGGGTAGCGCGCCTTTGGATCGAATCTGCGTCGTCGCGGCGCCAGAGGCGACTCACGCCGATGCGCTTTCAACCGGCTTGCTGGTTGATGGATTTGAAGCGGATTGGTTCCCGCAGAACTTCGCGGCACTCTTTCGTGACCCAACCCAAGGGGATTCCGCATGGCGCGAACGCGGTTTTCCAGTTATTCTGTCCAACCCGGGTGCGTGCGCCCCGCGAATAGCCGTTGATCGGAGATGAAACTTGAACATGGATCTTGAGCGACGTCAATTTCTCGCTGCTGCAGGTGGAATGGCTGCGTTGAGCATCTTTCCTGATGTCTTGCCCGCGGCTCCGATTCTTGCGGAACCCATGAAACTGGGGCTGATCGGATTGGGCAAACAAGGTCGCGCGGTTATCACTGAATTGGCGAACTTCGCCGCTGTGAAACTCGTGGCGATCTGCGATTCCGACGCACAGCGGCTCAATAGTGGCAAGGGTCGCGCCGAGGGTGCGGAAGCATTTGACAATCACAAGGCATTGCTCGACCGCAAGGACATCGCCGGAGTCATCATCGCGACTCCTACTCACACGCATGCGGCCATCGCGCTCGACGCGATCGCGGCGGGGAAGCATGTATATTGCGAAGCTCCCCTGGCCCACACAATCGAAGACGCCAAGGCGATCGCCAAAGCCGCGGCGGGCGTGAAAACCGTGTTCGCGGTCGGGCATGAAGGGCGCAGTAACCCGGTTTATGGACTTGCGCGAAAGTTCTTCAAGACCGATGCGTTCAAAGACATGGTTTCGATGCGTGCGCAGTTCAACCAGAAGACCTCCTGGCGCGTGGGTGCGAGCGATCCCGGCCGCGAGCGGATGCTCAATTGGCGATTGGACAAGGAAGTTTCCACGGGAATGATGGGAGAGATCGGCTCGCATCAATTGGACGTGATGCATTGGTACCGCGGGAAGTACCCCACAAAGGTTCGCGGCAGCGGCTCGATCGTGCTGCATAACGACGGTCGCGAACTCCCGGACACCATTCACGCCGAGTTCACCTACGAGGACAGTACGAGGTATCAGTACTCCGCCACGCTCGCCAACTCGTATGAGGGCAAGTATGAAATGCTCTACGGATCGAACTCCGCGATCAAACTGGCATGGAGCCATGCGTGGATGTTCAAGGAAGCCGATGCCCCGACGCAAGGCTGGGAGGTCTACGCAAATCGTCAGCAGTTCCATAACGATGTCGGCATCACATTGATCGCGGACGCCACGCAGCTTGCGAGCCAGGGCAAACTCAAGGACGGCGTCGGATTGCCGTATTCATCGCTCTACTACGGACTTCAAGACTTCATCAAGAGCGCCGCGGAGGGTAAGACGGTCGCTACGAGTGCGGAAGAGGGCATGCGCACGGCGATTGTTTCGATTCTTGCGAACAAGGCGATCCTGACACAATCGGAGATCGAGATTCCGACGGATCTCTTGAAGGGAGCTTGATCGATGGGTGGTTGGAAACTGCGAAACATGAGTCTGTGCGGGCGCGTGGGCATGCTGTGCTTGCTCGCGGTGTTTGCCATCGGCATGGTGACATCCGCGATGCATTTGTACTTCAAGTACCAAAAGCGCGATGATCAGCCGGAACTCACGATCACCGACATCAAGGGCGCATACCACGGCGTAAAGGCCCCGCCGCCGCTCAAGAAATCGCTCGACCGCGGACATCCTGAAACGCTCAAGCCTGCAGAGCGCGAAGTGCTCGTCAAATGGTTAGAGAGCGGTCGAATCATCGAGGATTACGAAAATATCGATCTCGGAGACGCTTCGCCGAGGGAGATCATGTCATCGTGCGTCAGTTGCCACGCTCAAGCGAAAGCGGAGCAATATCCGGAAGCCGCGAAGTGGCCTCTGGAATCGTTGGAAGACATCAAAGCCGTTTCATTCGTCAAAGAAGTGATGCCAAACGACATCAAGATTCTCACGGCGAGCACGCATGCACATGCCCTGAGTCTTGCTTCCATGGTGGTTTGCCTCGGATTCCTCCTGACGATGACGACATGGAAGCGATGCACAATCGAAATGTGCTGGCTCATGATGGGAGTCGGTCTGCTCGGCGATATCGGCAGTTGGTGGCTCGCGCGCCAGTTCGAAGGCGCCGTGTACGCAATTGTGATTTCAGGCGCGGTGTTCAACTTCAGCGTCGGCCTTGTGCTCTTCGCACTGGCGGTTGAGACGATCAAGCCTCGCCTGCCCCAATGCGCAGGCGGATGTCAATGCAAACAAGGAGCAGCCGATGCAAAGGCGTGAGTTCCTCGCGGCATCAATCGCCACTGCCGGTGTTCTTGCGGGATCGGCATCCGCGCAGAGCGCTCTTGCGCCCAATCGCCCGATCACCGGACGATTGAAGCAATCCGTGTGTCGCTGGTGTTTCGGAGGGGTGAGTCTTGAAACACTTTGCGAGAGATCAAAGGCGATCGGCATCCAATCGGTCGAATTGCTGACGGAGAAGGAATGGCATGTCCCGTCGCAATTCGGGATGACCTGTGCGGTCGCTATGGGGCCGACCTCAATCGGCAACGGCTACAACCGCATCGACAATCACGACAAGTTCACCGCCGAATCCGAACGCTTGCTACCACTCGTGAAGGCCGCGGGTATCCCGAACATGATTGTGTTCAGCGGCAACCGCTCCGGGATGGATGATGCGGAAGGATTGAAGAACTGCGCGACGGGTTTGAAAAGAATAACGCCGCTCGCCGAGAAACTCGGCGTGACGATCATCATGGAGTTGCTGAACTCCAAGGTTGATCACAAGGACTACATGTGCGACCGCACTCGCTGGGGAGTCGATCTCGTGAAAGAGGTCGGCTCGCCGCGATTCAAACTTCTGTATGACATCTATCACATGCAGATCATGGAAGGTGATGTCATCCGCACGATCACCGATCACATGGACGCGATCGGACACTTCCACACCGCAGGCGTACCCGGTCGACAGGACCTCGATCAAGCGCAAGAACTGAACTACCGGGCGATCTGCACCGCGATCGCCGATAAGGGCTTTCACGGCTACCTCGGGCAGGAGTTCATGCCGAAGGGCGAACCGTTTGAGGCACTCAAGGCGGCGTTTGAAATCTGTGATGTCTGAAGTCGCTCAGTTCAACCAGTCTTTGTCTTTCAGACGCTGGGGCACATACTCCTCGGTTACGAAGGAGATGTCCTTCGCGACCATGGCTTCGACTTCCATCTTGAATCCGTTGTTGAGCAGTCGGTCGATTTCCTTCTGCCACGCCTTGTTTTCGGCGAACCACGGGTAAGCGCGGATTTCGTTCGCGCGTTTGATGTCATTGTCCGTGAGCGCGATCTTCACCGCGTCGGGCAATTCGCACTCGTCGTAGTCTTTCGCGCGAATGCCGAGGAACTTCGCGTCCGGAATCGCCAGACGCGTAGACTCGAACGCTAGCGAGATCGATCCCTGCTTGATGACGCTGTAGATGTAATGACCCCACGGATCGCAGTCGAGCACGCAGATGATCGGCAGCTTCAGTTCCTTGCTGAACCGCTGCAACAGACGCCGCACGCCACGAGGCGGCTGACCGGCGCCATGGGTGAGAATGCAATTGTTGTTTTCCCAGAATCGATCTTCGTTGAATCGATTCCAGACCGTGCCCTTCTCGACGTGCAGGACAAAATCAGCCTCGCACTTCTTGAACTCAATGATGTCCGGTTCGACGATCGACGGAATGGCGTAACCGCCCGAACCCATTCGACGGCAGTCGATCTCGTCACCTTTGTCAACGATGGTGATGTTGCCGACCATCGAGCCGCGATTCTCAGCGAAGATGTGGAGTTCCTCGCGCAATGAACCCAGAGTCACCTCAAGATCCTCAAGGATCGGATCCGACTCGTCCTGCGTCTCAAAGGTGTTCTCCTTCGTCCCCGCAACGGTGTGCTTGGCCTTGTAGAACATGCCACGGAGGCTCGTCGTCTTGCCTTCGTCGATGAACTCGCTGATCGTCGCGGCGTGCAGCATCGTCTGCATGAACTGCTTCGCCTGATTCAGATTGAACAACTCGCGTGTGGCGGTTCCGTCACCCATCTTCAGGATGCCCGCGCGTCGATCCCAGATCGTGTTGCTCTTTGTACGAGTGGGAATATCGATCGTCGGATCCTTCATGCCGACGGCCTTCTTCACCACCATCTCGGCAAGGGCACCGAGTTTCTTTTTGGTTTCCGCATCGCGCTTCTTGATGCGCTCGTTGATGCGGGACGTGTTTTCGCTCTTTGCTTTCTTCGCCATATGGGCACTCCGTTGCCGCCCGGATCTTAGGCGATTTCCGGCATGGATGCGCCCAATCGGTCAGGAAGCGACACGGGAGTTGGAGGTCGCCAGACGAAGGATATTGGCCTGGGTGAGATCGTCGCCGCGCAGTTCACCGCTGATGGTGCCATCGCACATGACGAGAACTCGGTCCGAAAGGGCCAGCAATTCCGGCATCTCGCTCGAAACCAGCACAACCGCGGTTCCACTCGCCGCGGCTTCGCGGATGAGTTTGTACACCTCGGCTTTGGTGCCAACGTCGATACCTCGGGTTGGCTCGTCGAGCAAGAGAACTCGGGTGTCCTTCCCCATCCATCGAGCGATGAGAAGCTTTTGCTGGTTGCCGCCGGAAAGCTCTCCCGGAAGCGACGACGAAGATGCCGCTTTGACACGGAAGTCCGTCATCTTGCGCTTCACCAAGTCTCCTTCACCGACTTTGGAGCGCATTCCCAGCAGTTTGGCAAGCTGCGCCATGAACGGCAGGGTGATGTTCTCATCAAGTCCCAAATCGAAGAAGAGGCCTTGCAAGCGGCGGTCTTCCGGCACGTATCCCATGCCGGACCGGATACGACCGCGCGCATCCGACTTGGTGACATCTGTGCCGCATGCGATGACGCGACCTGCAGTCGCCGTTTCCAGTCCGAAGACCGCGTTGAGCAGTTCAGAACGTCCACTGCCCACAAGTCCGCCAACCCCCACCACTTCGCCTGCGCGGACGTCAAAGCTCACATCGCGGACGATCGGAGGCGCGCTGAGATTTCGAACTTCAAGAAGTGTCTCGCCGAGCGTGTTATTCGATGAGAATTCGGCACGTCTGGCTGTCTCGATACGACGACCGATCATCTGTTCAACCAATGTCGGCTCGTCAATCTCTTTCACGATGTTCGTAGCAACGTACTTGCCGTCGCGCAGCACCGATACGCGATCGCATACCTGAAAGATCTCTCCCATCCGGTGGCTGACGTATATCACAGTCAGACCGCGATTCGCGAGATCTCTTGTAATCTCAAGCAATCGATCAGCTTCCGCGACGGAGAGCGAACTGGTCGGCTCATCAAACACGATGACACGCGGCGCTCCCGCATGTCCGCGATCCTCGAGCGCGCTTGCGATCTGTACGATTTGTCTGCGTCCCGGGGGAAGCAAACCCAGCGGTTGCTCAACGTCGATGCCGGGATCCAATCGGCGAAGCAGCGCCGCCGCTCGCTCGTGCATCTCGTGCTTGCGGACAAATCCGAACCGGGACGGAATGTCGTGAAGCGTCAGATTCTCCGCGACTGACATGTTCGGGCACTGCGCGAGTTCCTGATGCACAATTCGCACGCCACGCTTGAACGCCTCAGCGATGCTTCCCGAGGGAAGCGGCTGGCCGTCAAGTTCGACAACACCGGAATCCTGTTTATGAAGACCTGCGATCACCTTGCCGAGCGTGCTTTTTCCTGCACCATTCTCGCCCATCAGTGCATGGACCTCGCCGGATCGAAATGAAACCGTGACATCGTCGAGCGCTTGGGTGATGCCAAAGCGCTTGCTGATGTTGCGTGCGACGAGAAACTCCGCCATAAATCCGTCGATCGACGTTTCCAGCGATCGACGTTTGAAATCAGATCACTTCGTGCCGAGCCACTTTTCCCACTGGCCCTTCACTGTCGCCACATTGTCCTTCGTGACGATTTGCGGATCGCTGTAGACGATCGGATTCGCCGGGGTCTTGTTCTCGATCAACTTCTCGCAGATCAAGCGGACGCTCTCATAGCCCCATCCGTAACAGTCTTGACCAACGAGGGCGGCGCACTGTCCGTTCTCCACGTACACGAGCTGCTGCGTCAATGTGTCCATCGAAACAACCGCGACACCCTTATCCGCGATCCCGTCGAGCGCGTTGGCGGTGAACAACGGCCAGCCGCCGACCATCGCCCATCCGGCGATTTTCGGATTCGCGTTCTGTGCTTGTTGAATGGTGTTCACTGCGTCCTGAGGGGTTTCGACGTGGTAGTAGGCCTTCTCTTCGCTGAATCCCTTGTCCTTCATGGATTCAATCGCCGCGCGAACGCCGCGAATGCGGGCCTGGAGGTTCGGGGCCACTTGGTTGCCGCCGAGGATGGCGATCGGTCCGCCTTTATCACCCATGGCCTTCGCGAGCTGTTCCATGATGATGCGACCGGCGGTCTCATCGTTCACGCCGTAGTACGCCATGCGCTTGCTACCCGCCGAATCGGAGTCAAAGGTCACGACCGTCACGCCCTTATCAGCCGCGTCGTCGATGACCTTCTTCAGCACGCCGGCATCGGTGCAGGAAATCGAAAGACCGTCAACGCCCTGACTCACGAGTTGCTCAACATATTGAGCCTGCACCTGCGCGTTCTCCTTGTCGGGAGTCTTCCAGATCGCTTCAACGGTTACGCCGTACTTCTTCGAGAGATCCGCAGCCGCGGCCATTGCACCCGTCCGCGCCGCCTGGAAGACGGCGTTGTCATTGCTCTTTGCGATCACACCGATTCGATACACCTTCGCGGCGGGGGCGGCCTCAGCCGACTTCTCCTCAGCCTTCTTGGGCGCATCCTTTTGCTCGCAGCCCGACAGGCCGAGAGCGGCCATCGCGAAAGAAGCGGCGATCCACATTGACTTCATATTCATGGTTGATTTCTCCGTCAGTTCGGCATCATTGCCGAAGGTGTAATGTATCCGCTCCGGACATTCAATACGACCAGTTGAAACCGGTTACCGGCTCAGGATTCACCGCGGCATTGCCCGGGCCAACGCAGCGGCTACCGCAGTATTTGATTTGACGAGCGCCAGATTCGCCGCCAGCGTCTTGCCGCCGGATATCGCGTGGAGCCTGCCGAGAACAAACGGTGTCACATCCCTGCCAGCCTTGCCGGCTTGCGAAGCTTCACGAAGCGCTTGATCGCTCCAAGTCCGCCAATCCGAATCGGCAAGCTCATCCTCCGCCGGAATCGGATTGCACACGACGATCCCTCGACCTGTTCGTCGCATCTCGCAATCACAGAAACGAGCGAGCGCCTCGATGTCATCAAATCGTGCGTCAACCTTCGCGGCGGATTCGCGCCGATAAAACGCGGGGAATCGATCCGTTCGAAAACCGACGACAGTGACGCCAAGACTCTCAAGGGCTTCACGTGTACTCTCGACATCAAGAAGGCTTTTCACTCCTGATGTCACAACCGCGACCGGAAAGCGTGTAAACGCGGCGAGGTCCGCGCTGACATCCCATTGATTCCCGTAACCGCGATGCACACCACCGATCCCGCCCGTGGCAAACACGCGAACACCCGCATGAGCTGCCAATTCCATGGTGGTGCTCACCGTCGTCGCACCGTGCATCTTGCTGTGAAGGATCACCCCGAGATTCGCGGTATTGGTTTTGGGTACATCTCCTGCACTCAGCAGGAGATCCAATTCCGCATCGGAGACACCTACGACCGGAGCACCGTTGATCACGGCGACGAGTGCGGGTTCGGCGCCATGTGAGCGAACGATCGCGGCGAGATCCAGCGCAAGCACCCGTGAAGAGTCACGCGGCACGCCATGCAGAATCAGCGTACTTTCAAGCGCCACGCGCGATGATTGAGTGGAGTTGACGGTCACTTGACAATAACCGCCTTTGGGCTCATGAGGATCACGGTTTCCTCACGAAGCTGACTCATGCCGTCGAGCTGTCGTGCAATCTGCTTCCATGTTCGGACACCGAGCAATCGCTCACCAGTTACTGCGACGGATCGATTGACTGCATTGTTGGAGGCGACATCGGGTGCAGACGCGATTGTTCCTCCGAGCATGTCTGAGATGACATCCGGCAGCGATCGCGGCGCCGGGTAATGCATGATCTTGAAATCGGAGAGCCCGAGCTCTTTGGCCATATCGTCCATCGCGACATCAAGGCCGCCGATGCGATCGGCCATGCCATTCTCGATTGCCCTATTGCCCGTAAAGAGACGGCCGGCAGCGATCTTCTCGATATCAACACCCTTGCGACCGGCCTTTACACGAGCGGTGAACTTCTCATATGTTCGCGTCATTTGATCTCGGACAAGCTCTCGCTGCGCATCGCTCCACGGCATGCTTGAGAACATATCACTGCGGGGACCGCGAGTGCGAGTGACGATGTTCACCTTCAGCTTCGAATAGAGCCCGTCCATGCTGATCTTGCCGCCGACAACGCCGATCGACCCGACGATGCTTGAGGGATTGACATAGATTCGATCACCGCCAACAGCGAGGTAGTAGCCGCCGGAGGCTGCCATCGAGCCGACGCTGACCCAGACGGGCTTCTTCCCCGACAATCGACGAAGCCCCTGCCACATCACCTCGCTGGCTGTCGCCGAACCTCCGGGAGAATCAATGCGAACGATGACTCCCTTGATGAGTGGCTCGGCCAGGATGTCCTCCATCGCATTTCGGAGCGTGCGACTGCCGACAGTCGGCTCGCCGGAGAATCCGCCGACGGAGGAATCGCCGTCAACGATCGCGCCGTCAACATGAAGGATCGCAATGGTTTCGCCCTCGGGTTCGACATCAGGCTCTCGCATCAACGCGCCGATGGCGCCAAACGGATTGGAGAAATCCGGCGGAGCGGCGTCGCCTGTGGAAATGGCATCGAAATCCCAATCAAACGATTGGCCGAGATCCTCTCGTACATGGGCTGTCAGTGCGGTGAAATCGATCGCATGATCGATCAATCCGGCGCGAAGCGCATCCTCGGCCTGCCCCATCCATAGATCTTCCATGGCTTTGTCGAGAGCCGCATCCGTAAGCTTTCGTCCGGCCAGAATCGGCTCGCGGATATTGCTGTACATCGAATCCAAGAGGCCGTTGATGTTCTCATCCCATTCAGGGCTTGGCTGTGAGTTGACCATCTGCTCGTTGGCGCCCTTGTAAGCGCCGACT
>JBKDPX010000308.1:0-1375 GCA_046342165.1 Phycisphaerales bacterium
GGTGATCTTGAGTCAGCATCACGCGCATACGGCGATGCGACGAACTTCGCTCAGATCGCGCATCAAGCGTGGTTCTTCAAAGGTCAGGTTCACGAGCGCGCGAATGATCGCGTTCAGGCCTTGAATTGCTACACGCAAGCATTGAAAGCCAAGCCTGACTTTCGTCAGGCCCAAGATGCCATCGAGAGACTGAGCAAAGTCAATTAGCGAAAGAGAGAGCTCGCTTGCCACCGACGTAACGCGATTCCCGATCGCGAAGTCGTCAGGAATCCGACAAGCGTCGGTTGACCTTGAGCGTTGTACGTAACCGCAGCCGCTCCAGAATCGTTGCGCACGCCGTACGCTCCGAGTCTGAACGAAAACGACGAGTTTGAAATGCTGGAAATGCGGATGCCGCCGATTCGCAGAGCACCCTTGATTCCCGCTTCGTCAGGCCCCCAACTGAGCAGAGTCGCCGCGATGCCGCCACGAGGCATCGAAGGCCGCCAGTTGATCGCCATCGGAGTGATGTGGGTCACGGGTTGGGCGAGCACGCCGATCACGATATCATCTGACGTGGATCTTCCATTTGGAACAATCCACCGCGTCACCTTCACGTGAAAAAAACTCGCAGGATTGCTCATCGAGCCTCTAGTGCCGTCCGGATTCGACGTGAAACGAACGACATAAGCACCCGCTGTTCCGTCAACGCTCGTACGCGTGCGATAGTTGCCGTTGATGACGTGTCTCGGAAGCACGACCCGGTCCGGCGCGATCAAAACGGCGTTGCCGATGGGCACATTCAAGTTGCGCCACTCATCCAGCGTGAAAGCGCCGACCGCGTCGAATCTTGCATCGCTCGACGCGACCGGCGTCGCTCCGATGATGCCGAAGCACGCCTTCGCGGCGAACATGACCGCAAACAAAACCACGCTGAACCGAAGCATGCTCAAAGTGTAAAATCCGAAATCCGCAACTCCAAGACAAATCGCCAGCGATTTGGATTTTGTAAGGATTGCTTGCGCTTTCATGATCCGGAATTGCGTGGTAGGCTCTCGAGATTCCCAGGGAGATCCAGAGATGAGCACACGACTCGCTTCAGTGACCGCACTCGGACTCGTCGCCGCCTCCGCGAGTGCCCAGAACTCGGCCACGATCAATACGACAGGCATGGAACTGCGCTGCCAACTCTTCGGACCCTGCTTCCCGTATCAGTCGCGCAACAGCAGCCAGCACCCTTCCCACGCGGGCGCCGCGCAGTTCGTCCTCGGAGACCAGGGGTACTCCTACAGCATCGACGGCACGGTCACAACTTCCGGCGTCATCGGAAGCATCATCCCGTCCGGCAGCACGATTCCGCAGATGCTCGACATCCTCAGTCCGGGCGCATCGAAAC
>JBKDPX010000309.1:0-14713 GCA_046342165.1 Phycisphaerales bacterium
TCACCCCTGAAGGCGTCGGGCGATCCTCGCGCGTCGCCTTGTCCCTGAAGACCGGACGGCCGCCCGCATCCGCTTCGATCCGCAAGGGGCCCTTCACCGCCTCGCTGAACTCGATGCGATACAGCCCGAACATGATCTCCGAATGCGGATGAACCACGCGATGAACCACCAACGCCGGCGCCTCCGCCGATGTATTCGCCGTCGTGAGCTTCGTCGCGCTCTTGCGCACACGCTCTTGCATCGTTCCCAACTGCTCCGCCTCGTAGCTCAACTCCGTCAGCGCGTCCGCTTGCGTCGATGTCATCTTGCCCTGAATGCTCCGGAGCTCCCGCAGTCGTTCCTGCGTTTTCTGATACCGTGCGTCGAGACTGTGCAGCAAATGTCCCGCGTCATCCAGCACCGCGGCGCTTTTGCCGTCATTGCCGATGCGCACCGATGTCTTCGCGCCCGCCTCGCACCCGATCTCGGCGACCTCGCACGCACCCTTGACATGCAGTTCCCCGCGAACCACGCAACATCCGGCCGCGTGAAGCGACCCCGTGACTTTCATCACGCAGTGGGAGATGTCACTCTCCACCTTCGCGTTGCCGATCACGCTCACGGTCACGCCGGTCAGATACTTCGCATTCAGATCGCGCCCGACCAGGAGCGAATGATCCTCCTTGGTTGCCATGCCGTGCATGAGTGTGCAATCACGCGCCGCGCGAATCGTGGCTCCGTCCACCAGCTTGTGGACCGTGAGATCGCGGCCGCTCGAGACGGTGAAGCGATCTCGCACATCGCCGAAGACGATCACATCGCCCGGGAACTCGATGCCTCCTGTTGAGAAGTCCACGTTGCCGCGGATCTCGAGTTTCGGGTTGACGCGAAGATTCAAGCCGTCGAACTCAACCATGCCGCCGTGTTTCGCGACCAGTCGATCATCACCGGTGCGGTCGACGCTGTCGTCGAACTTCACATGCGCGATCTTCGCGGGCTTCGCCGCGATCACGCGTCCGAACACGTCACCGCCGTCGAGCGGGTCCGTCGGCGGTACGAATCTTCCGATCGTCCCGCCTTCTTTCACCGTTCGAGTCAGACGCGACGCGTAGTGATCCGTGCCTCCGGACTCGGTGTGCTTCACGCCCGGGGCGTTCCCCACGAGCAGTTCGAAGCGCCCGTCTTCGCCGTGACGCGGCGCGCGTCCCTCCGCGACCGTCATCGTGTGACGCTCGCCCGGACTCTTCACGCATCGCTCGACGAGTTCGCGCAGTTTCGCGAAACGCGACGGATCGATCGGCAGTCCGCGTTCAAGCAGAAAGCCCTCGATCAACATCTCGTTGAGTTCGCTCGTGCGCGTGCCCGGTTCGATCACGACAACAGCCGTGAGCTTGTCGGGCCCGAGCTCCAACCTGATTCCCGCGAGTGCCTCGGTCATGATCGCACCCCTTGATTCCTTCGTTCATCGTGGCGCTTAAGCCGCGATGCCGCACTTGGCGAGCGTCTCGCCGATGCGTTGTGACAGCAGATCCGGCGTGAAAGGCTTCACCACGTAGTTGTTCACGCCCGCCTTGATCGCCTCGATGACGCGAGACTTCTCAGCCTCGGTCGTCACCATGATGATCGGCGTCGTCTTGTTGGTCTGGCGCCACGCCTTCACGAACGACAGTCCGTCCATGTTCGGCATGTTCCAGTCCACGAGCATCAAGTCCGGCTTGTACCCGGGCGCGCGGCTCAGCGCGTCCTGTCCGTCGCAGGCCTCGAGAATGTCCGTGTGACCCAGTTGCGCCAGTACGGCCTTCTGGATGTTGCGCATCGTTTTGGAATCGTCGACAAGAAGAATCTTCATGGTCATGCACTCCTCGGGCCGTTCCTTCGGCCCGTGTTGATGGTCTTGAAATCAGGCCTTCGCCGCTTGCGATGCTTGCGTCGCTTCCGTCTTCGCATCAGGCTTGTGAATCGAGATCTCGAGCGTCAACGGTCCGCAGTCCGTCTCGCAGGGAATCACCACGGTCGTCGTGTCCGACGGCGAGCTGAATGAGTGCGCGCCGCCGACAACCACGTTCGGACATGAGATTGAACACTTGCGATCCTTGAACATCGCCTTCGCGTTGCCGCTGACCATGTTCACCAGTTCGCCGATCGCGTCCGCGAAATCCGGATCGCCCGCCTCGAGCTTGACGCCGCAGAACAGCGTCACCACCCGCTCCGCAGTCGCCTTCGGGAAAGCCAACACCACGTTGCCTCTCACGTCGCCGCTGAGGCCGATGATTCCCGACACATCAGCCAACTGCGCGTCGCGCGTCTTGAGCTTCGGCTCCTTGAGCGACACCTGCAATTGCATCATCGTCGAGAACACGTTCTGAATACTCACCATGAAACACTTGATGAAATGCGGATCCATCCTGAACACCTTTCCGGGCCGTATTCAGCCCCCTGCAGCCTTAGTTCACGCGGCGGTCTTCACACCCTCCGCGTTTCTCACCAGTTCCGCCACGTCCACGATCAGACTCACGCCGCCGTCATCGCGCACCGTCGCGCCCGACACCATCGTCCGGCGCCGCGCCGATTGCTCGTCCAGCGGCTTGATCACCACTTCCTGCTGACCGATCAACTTCGACACCATCAATCCCACGCGCTGGTCGTTCATCGTGATCACCACTGCGAACGGCGCGTCCTCGCTTGTGGAACGATCAAGCCCGAAGGCCGCCGCGCCGTCGATCAGCGGCAACACACTGTCGCGCAGTCGCATGACAGGCCGCTCGCCGATGGTGTACAACTGCGCGCGATCAGGCTTCACGATCTCAAGAATGTTCGTCAGCGGCACCGCGAAGACCTCGTCCCGCACGCCGACCATCATCGCGGGCAGAATCGCGACCGTCAGAGGAATCGTGATCGTGATCGTCGTTCCACTGCCTGTCGTGCTCGCGAGATCGATCGTGCCCTTGAGCTTCTCGATGTTCGTGCGCACGACATCCATGCCTACGCCGCGCCCCGAGAGATCGCTCACTTTTTCCGCCGTCGAGAATCCCGGCTCGAAGATGAATCGATACACCTCGCGATCGCTCATCCCGGAAATCTGCTCCGCCGTCGCCAGACCGCGCTCGATCGCTTTGTTCGCGATGCGTTCACGCGCCAGTCCGCGTCCGTCGTCGATGATCTGTAACTTCACCTGACTGCCTTCATGGCACGCGCGCAGTGTGATGGTTCCCGTGTCGCTCTTGCCCGCGGCCAGGCGATCCTCAGCCGACTCAAGCCCGTGATCCGCCGAGTTGCGCAGCAAGTGCACCAACGGATCGCCGAGTTCCTCGATCACGCTCTTATCGACTTCCGTGTCGCCACCTTCGATCGCCAATTGCATCTTCTTGCCGGTCTTCGAGGACAAATCGCGGATCAATCGCGGATACTTCGAGAACAACCGATCCAGCGGTTGCATGCGCGTACGCATGACCGCCCCCTGAATGTCCGCCGTGACGCGCTCCAGGCCGCCCGCCGCCAGCGAAACCGCTTCGAGCATCTCCGTCGCGAGTTCCTGTTCGCCGCCAAGTTTGCGCGCAATCGCGTTCACGCGGTTCTTCTGGAGGACGAGTTCGCCGACGAGGTTCATCAACGCTTCGAGCCGTCCGACCTCGACGCGAATCGTGCTCTCCGCATTCGCCGCCTGCTTGGCCTGCGGCTCTTCGCCCTTCGCGCTCGCTTTGGAACTCTCGGGCGGGAGCGTGTTCGACGCTTTCACGCTCTCGCGCCCGACGGCTTCATTCGTTGTGTCGCCCGCGAGCGCGTCCGCGCCTGTCGAGCCTTCCTTCAACGCACCTTCAGCCGGCATTCGACCTGAAAGCGCCTCGTGCAAACGCTCAAGCAGTTTGCCCGTGGGCACATCCAACACCTGATTGCGCTTCAGCGCGCCGCACTGCTCCGCAAGCACCAAGCACACGGCTTCAAGCCGCGGCAACGCCTGCCCCGCGCAATCGTCTTCAAGTCCCGGCAACGCCTCGGCGCCGTCGCGCAATGCGTCCGCCAGCTTGGTGAAACTCTCGAATTCAAAGAACGCCACCGCCTTGCCGAGTTCCTCGGCGAGGGTCAACATCTCCGGACTCTTCTCGGTTCTCAGCGCAAGGTTCTTCATCGAACCCACGCACGCGCCGATCTTGGTGATCGTCTCGTCGATGTCCGCGATCAGAAACTCCAGCAAGTCCGCCTTGCCGGCGGGGAGCTGCAGTTCGCGAACCACGCGCCCGCCGCTCACGCTCGGCGTTTGCGTCTTGACCGGCTCCGCCTTGGTCTCGCCGACCTTCTGACCCTCTCCCATCGCGGACAACTCCGCGACGAGCGATTCCGACGGTTCGCTCAACGACTCTCCGGCGCGGATCTGACCCATCTGACATTTGATGAGATCAACCGCTTGCAGCAATCGATCCATCAGGGCGCGATCCACCGTGATCACGCGATTGCGAGCCGCGTTGAGCGCGCTCTCCGCGGCGTGCGCGATCTTGACAAGGTTCGTGAGCGCAAGGAACGACGCGCTTCCCTTGATCGTGTGCAACGCGCGGAAGACGCGGTTGATCAGGTCAAGATTCTCCGAGTCCTGCTCGAGACCCACCAGATCGCTTTCCAGCGTTTCCAGGAGCTCGCCGCACTCGGTGAGGAAGTCATTGAGGATTTCAGGATCGAATCCGCCGGCGGACATATCCGTTCTCCGTTGAATGGTTCAGTTCTTGGCCGTGCCGACCCGACCGGTCTTGCGATAGCAGAATCCCTGCGGAATCGCCCGTGCCGTGAACACCCCGTCCTCCGGACGGATGATTTCCGAGTGCCCGATGAACAGCGTGCCGTCATCGGCGAGTTGTTCGCTGAAGTTGCGCAGAAGCTGACGCTTCATCACGTCATCGAAGTAGATCATCACATTGCGGCAGAAGATGATGTCGAATGTTCCGAACCGCTTCGCGCCGATGCGGTCCTTCAGGTTGTGCACTTCGAAGTGCACCATCGACTTCACCATCTCGTTGATCGTCGAGTATCCCGGCTCCTGCTTGAAGTAGCGCGTGCGCACCATCGCGGGAGTCGATCGCAGCGAGTAGTCCGTGAAGCGTCCGGACTGGGCGATCTCAAGCACGCGCTCGGAGATGTCCGTGCCCAGGATTTCAACGCGCCAGTCATTCAGGCGCAAGCCCAGCGTGCGATGCAGCATGATCGCGAGTGTGTACGGCTCCTCGCCGGAGGAACACGCCGCCGACCAGATCCTCAAACGCTTGGTCGCGCGCCTCGCCTCGAGAATCTCCGGCAGAATCTGCCGTTCGAACACGTCGAGCTGCGGCTCGTTGCGGAAGAACGAAGTCTCGTTGATCGTGATGCGATCAAACATCTCTTGAAACTCATCCGACTGGTACGGACCCATCGTCAGAAACGAGGTGTACTGGTCGAAATCGTCCATCTCGAGTTCCGCCAAGCGCGCCGCCAGACGCGATTCGAGCACATACTTCTTGCCGTCGGGAAAGTGAATCCCCGAGCGGTCGTAGATCACCTTGCGCAACGCGTCGAACTGCTTGTCTGTCATGCTGACCGTCGTGGCCATGTGTGTCGCCTTCGTGTAGAGAAAAAGTCCGGACTCTTACGCCACCGCCTTCGCCGCCTGCGCCGCGAACAGTCTGTTCACGTCCAACAGGATCAGCAGTCGGTCGTTGAGCTTGCCCACGCCCGAGATGAACTCGGAATCGATCGAGCACACCATCGCCGGCGCCGGTTCCACGATGCCGCTGTCGATGCGCAACACTTCGTGCACCTGATCGACGATGAATCCCACCACTCGGCCGCCGACTTCGACCACGATGATTCGATTCGATTCATCGCGCTTGCCGGGCGCCAGCTTGAAGCGCTTGCGCAGATCGAGCACGGGAATGATCTTGCCGCGCAGATTGATCACGCCCTCGACCTCCGGAGGACTGTGCGGCACGCGTGTCAGTTCCATCATGCGGTTGATTTCCTGCACCGCAAGAATGTCCACCGCGAACTCCTCGCCCGCGACTTCGAACGTCACGAGTTGCAACTGCTGTCCGCCGGTTTGAGGCCGTCCGCCGAAGTTCTGTCCCGTTGTCGTCGTCATAGTGTTCCCCTTCAATTTCGATCAGACATCACGATCGCCGACGCCCGAAGCGTCTTCACGCGATCAATCTCTTCTTCCCCTCGTTCAAGATCGTTTTGAGCGCCGCACCGATTTCAGCGGGCGTCAGCGCCGCGCATGATGCGCCGTTCTCCGCCACCGCTTTCGGCATCCCGTACACCACGCAGGTTTCGCGGCTTTGCGACAGCACTTTGCCGCCCGCTTGCGCCAAACTCAAACCCCCGCGCGCTCCGTCTTCGCCCATTCCCGTCAACACCACGCCCACCGCGCGCGCGCCGAATGCCTTCGCCGCCGAACCGAGCAGTTCATCCACGCTCGGCTTGTACGGAGCATCAACCGGATGCGGCGAAACCTCGAGCCGCACCTCTCCGAGCAAGCCGCGTAACACGCGCCCGTTCTGTCCGCCCGGAACGATGTACGCCGTGCCCGGCTTCAACTTCGCGCCGTGTTCGCCGTGCTCGACTCGAATCGCGCACACTTCATCGAGACGTTCCGCCAGACTCTTGGTGAACAACACGGGCATGTGCTGCGCGACCACGATCGGTGCGGGAAACTCCGCCGGTATCGCCGTCAGGATCTCTTCCAAGACGGGCGGTCCGCCCGTCGATGATCCGATCAACAGCACCTCGGTCGGATGATTCGCGAGATTCAGCACTTTCGTCGGAAGAACCGGCGACACTCGCGCCACGCTCGTGCGCTCCGAACGCGTCGAGCAAATCGCTTTGATCTTCGCGATCAACTCCTTCTTCGCGTCCGCCGTCCCCGCCCCGAAGGTGCTCGGGTCCTTCGTCACGTAATCCGCGGCGCCCAAACGCAGCGCCGTCAATGCATCCAAGCTTCCCTTCTTCGTCAAGGTCGAACACACCAGAATCGCCGGCATCTTGTCGCTCGGCGACGCCTTGAGTTTCTTCAACACCGTCATCCCGTCCATCACGGGCATCTCGATGTCGAGTGTGACGACGTCAGGATTCAGCGTTCTGATCTTCTCCAACGCCTCTTCACCATTGCGCGCGATGTCGGCGACGGTCAGCGTCGAATCGCTCTCAATCATGAGCGATATCGCCTTCCGCATGAACGCCGAGTCATCAACCACGAGCACGCGCATCTCAAGTCCCTTCTGTGAGGAAGCACCCTGAACGCACGTCAAATCGGAGTTTTTGAGGGGTTGATGAACCTCGAGAGCCGCGAGTTGTTCGAATGGGGGTATTCGCCCTAACGGCGAAAGGGGAGATCTCGCCGAAGCGGGGGATTCTCATCTCCCCCGTTCACGCGATTCGACAACTCAAATGCCCTCGGAAAACGAACCGAGCCGAGCCCATCGGCTCGGCGCGAATGCCCAGGAGAGGATTTGAACCTCCATGCCCTTGCGGGCGCTACCACCTCAAGGTAGTGCGTCTGCCAATTTCGCCACCTGGGCGGCGATCCGCGGCCCTTTCAGGCCGGGAGGGAAATATAGCCGCCAATTCCGGCGCTTCAACCCCCCTGGAATCGACCCGGCGCGTCATCTGTTTCCGCTTACAAACTCCCCTCCCTTTGCCCAAGCGGCCTCGAACGACCTAACCTCCCGCGCGCAAACGCCCCCGCACCGGGAGCGTCTGTGATTTATGACCTCCGCCACCGTTCCAGCGACGTTTGCCCAACTGCTTCATGCCGTCTGCGCCCGCGTGCAATCCGCCGGAGTTTTCGATGCCGTTCGCATCGATGGTTCTCGCCTCATCTGCGATGCCAAAGACTCCGCCGCGCCCGCCTTCTATTCGCTTTCGTTCTTCGAGGGTCGCATCTGGGTCATGTTGCAAACCGCTGATCGATGGCTGAGCCAATCCATCGAGCAGGATCTTGTTCACACCGGTGACAAGCTCGACGAACTCATCGAAGAGGAGATGATCGAACTCGGTTACCGAGGCCCGCGGCTTGCGTTCGAACACTTCCGCAGTCCCGAAAAACTCTTCACCTTCCGAACCTCGCTCTCGATCACCGAATCGGACATGACAACCCCGAAGGCCGCCGAGTTCGCGTCGCACGCGCTCTTGGGTTACGAAGCCTGCTTCCGCAGACTCGGTGATATGGAAGGCGGAGACGATGAATAACAACCGGAGCATCTCATGCGCATCCTGATGCTCGGTTGGGAATTCCCCCCGTTTATCGCCGGCGGTCTCGGCGTCGCGTGCTATGGGCTCACGAAAGCGCTCGATCGCATCGGACACTCCGTGCTCTTCGTCCTTCCAAAGCCTGTCGATCGCATCGAGGCCTCGCATGTCACCATGCTCGCGCCCCAAGCAGCCGCGGCGAATGTGGTGGCTGACGGCAAAGGTCTCATCGCCGTCGATTCAAACGGTCGCCAAGTCTTCGATCCCGATGGCAAGCCCGTCTACGCCTTCCGTCACGCCTCCTTCAAAGGTGTCCCCGCGGGTTTCTCCAATCCGTACTCCTATGCGCCCGTCGGCGACTCAGGCGCTGTGATTCCCGTCGCGCCCGGTGCGGCGGGGGCCTCGCGCGTCCTCGTCGATCCCGCGCAACGCGAACAGCTCCCTGAACTCCCGCCTCAAGCCGCCGCCGTCATGCCGCCCCCCTCAGGTGCGCTCGGCCGCGGCGCCGGCGCAGGCTATGACGGCCTCGACCTGATCCAAGAGACCGAGCGTTACGCGCGACTGGTCGCATCCATCACGAGAGGCGAAAGCTTCGACGTGATTCACGCCCACGACTGGCTCACGTACCCCGCGGGCCTTGCCATGCGCGCGATTTCCGGCAAACCGCTCGTCGTGCACGTGCACTCCACCGAGTTCGATCGCTCCGGCGCCGATGTGAACAAGCGCGTGTACGACATCGAACGCATGGGGATGCACGGCGCCGATCGTGTGCTTGCCGTCAGTCAGCTCACCAAGAATGTCTGCGTTCGTCGTTATGGCGTTGCGCCCGCGAAAGTCGACGTCGTCTACAACGGTGTCGAGCGCGAAAGCCAACAACCCAAAGAAGGCGAGAAAATCGCCGGCGGCGACAAGATCGTCCTCTTCCTCGGGCGCATCACGATGCAAAAAGGCCCCGAGTACTTCATCCAAGCCGCCAAGCGCGTGCTTGAGAAAATGGACAACGTCAAGTTCGTTCTCGCCGGCAGCGGCGACATGGCACTGCGCATGATCGAAATGGCCGCCGCCATGGGCATCGGCCACAAAGTGCTCTTCACGGGCTTTCTTCGCGGTCGCGACGTCGAGCGCGTATTTAAGATGGCGGATTGTTATGTCATGCCGAGCGTCAGCGAACCCTTCGGCATCAGCGCGCTCGAAGCCATCAGCCACGATGTGCCCGTGATCCTCAGCAAAACCAGCGGCGCCGGCGAAGTGCTCACCCATGTGCTCAAAGTCGATTTCTGGGACATCGACGAAATGGCCAACAAGATCGTCGCGGTATTGAAGCACCCGCCGCTCTCGGTGACGCTTCGTCAGCACGGCAACATAGAATTGCACCGATTGACGTGGGAAGTCGCCGCGGAGCGCTGCGTGGCCTCATACGCCAAAGCCGTCGGCGAAGAGCCGGTCGCCGCGAAAGCGTGAATCAGGAATCAGTTGGCATCGCACGCGACAGATCGACCGTCGCGCCGGGCGCCTCCGGCCGCTCCGTCTCGGTGCTCAATCGGCGCAGGGTCGTCACCAGTGATCCGATGTCGCCGCGAAGAGGCGCCGTGAAGCGCAGTTGTTCTCCCGACACCGGATGGCGGAATCCCAAGACGCACGCATGCAGCGCCTGTCGCGCGATGAGTTCATGACCGTGTTCATCCGTGAACGGCTTTCCGCCGTACATGTCATCCCCGACGATCGGATAGCCCAGATGCGACAGATGCACGCGGATTTGGTGCGTGCGACCTGTTTTCAGTTCGAGTTCAACCAACGAAAACGCGCCCGGTCCGCCCGGCGCGCCTTCCGCATGCTTTGAAACATCCGCCGGAATCTTGAATCGCTCCCGCACCCGCACGATCGTCACGGCGTGCTTGCCGAGTTCGTCATGGCGCACCACGTACTTCTCTCGATAGCCCTTCTCGCGCGATTGGTGCGGGCCGATCGGATACTCGACCACCTCCACATCAGGCGAGTACCACCCGTGGATCACCGCGAGGTATCGCTTGTCCACCTGTCGATGCTCGAACTGATGCCCCAACTTCCAATGCGCCTCATCCTGCTTCGCGAACACGATGCATCCCGAAGTGTGACGATCAAGCCGATGCACCACCCCGGGTCTTGCGAACTCATCGCCGACCTTCGATAACTCGCCGCCATGCGAAGATCGATGTTGAAAGTGAAACGCAAGCGCGCTGAGCATCGTGCCCTTCAAGTGACTGCGCGCCGGATGCACGATGATGTCGGGTTGCTTGTTGAGCACGATGATGTGCTCATCCTCGAACAAAACATTCAGCGGAATGTCCTCGGGCTGAATGTTCTTCGGCGGCGGAGCCGGAATCACGACCTCGACTTCATCGCCCGCGCGCAACACAGTCGAACTCTTCGGCACGCGGCGATTCACCAGCACGCCGCCTTCATCGATCAACTTCTGCAACTGCGTGCGGCTCATGAACCCGATTCGATCGACCAGATACCGATCCAAACGCTTCTGCAAATCGCGCTGAATCGCAAAAGTCACGCGCCGCAGTTCCGCATCATCCTCTTCACCCTCACCCGCGTTCGCTCTCGCCTCATCGATCACGCGCCGAAGCGCCTCTTCGGAGACCTTGCCTCCGGGCAACAACAGTCCGCCCGCGCGCGCTTCGTCGCCGGGCGTGTCATCCTGCTTCAGGTTGTCCTTTTCTCCGCGCCCGCTCATTTCGGCGCGTCAGGCGCGGGTGTCGGCGCAGGCGCGGGTTCCGCCGGAGCCGCCGGCGCAACATCGACCGGCGCGGGCGCCGCCTCCGGAACCGCCGGCGTCGCAGCGGCCTCCGACGGCAACTCCGAACGACTCAGCACCCGAGGCTGGTTCTGTAGGTTCATAAGATCGTCGATTCTTTGTTTCGCGATCTCCGCGTGCGTCGACAGCGAAGTCCCTTCGCAAATCGCGATCACGCCCTCGTACTCCGACTTGGCCTTCTCCCACGCGCCGCGGCTCTCTTCAACAGCCGCCAGTCCGAACTTCGCGGTCACCGTGAACAGACTCAAGCCTCGTTCCGATTCCGATTCCGTCAACACCTGGCGATAGAGCGCCTCGGCCTTGGTCAAGAACTCGGTCTTGTCCGCATCGGTCATCAAATCCGTCGCTTCGTTCACCACGCCTTCAGCCTCAACCTTGCCGCCCGGCTTCACGCCGCTCAGCACGCTGCGGCGATACGCCTCCGCAGCCTCGATGCGTGCCAGCATGCTGACGCTGCCGACTCCTTCGTACTGATCCGCGATCGCGGTCAGTGACTCGGGACTGCCGCCGGTGGCCGCTCCTTCGAGTTCCACGAAAGCCGAGTCGAGTTTCTCGGTCTTCAACTTGTCGAAATGGCGATACGCCGCGAAACCGCCCGCCGCAAGGCTCGCCACAACCAGCACCGGCGTGCCCCATTTCTGAAGCAGATCGATGAATTCAAGGTTGTACCGCGATTCCTCGCGTCCCGCGCCCTCACGAATGCCCGTCTGCAGACGATCGTCCATTGATGGATTCCCTTTGCATTCCCCGTTCCGATCAGCCGTCGATTCGGGGCTGAAAGTCTAGGAGCGCCCGCCGTCAGTCGTCCGTTCGGGAGCGCACTCGTCAAACCGCCACCGTCTGATCGGTTGAAGCAGTCTCCGCGGCACAAGTTCCTCGCGAATCCTTCCGGCAAGCCTCTCGATCGACACCGCATCATGCACGCTCACCGAAACATCCGCATCGCCGGCCATCTGACCCAAGTCCGCGCGCAGATTCACCCTGAGCGTCTTGCCGCGGAACCCGGCCGGCGCGAGTGGTGGGGCGCTCGTGTGATCGCCGCACAACAACAACATCGCGGCGTCATCCGCCATCCGCATCGAAGCCCGCGCCGCGCGCCGCTCATGTTCCGGCGCACCCGCTCGAATGCCCGGCGTATCAACAAAGTGCACGCATAATCCGTCGAGAATCAATCGCACACCCACGTGGTCCGTCGTCGTGCCCGGTTCGTCCGCCGCGACTGCGACGGTCCGTCCCGCAAGCGCGTTGAGCAGGCTCGACTTGCCGATGTTCGCGGCGCCGATCGCGGCGACGATCGGCGGATGAATCAGTTTGTTCAGCGCTCGATCCTCCTCTGAACACTCGCCGGTCATGACCTCGCCGCGCCACAATGTTGGTTGCGCCAAAAGTGCGTCGATCGCATCAGGACTCTGTGCCACGGCCAGCGCTCGCAACATGCGATGTTCGATCGCATCGCGCGCCTCGGGAAATGTGAGCGCCTCGGAACTCCTTTGAAATCCGCGCCGATCTAGCTCCTCGCACATCGAGCGTACCACCTGCGGTCCGCCATGAAACATGAGAAAGCAGGTTGTTTCATTCGCGCGCGCCGCGATGCCGTGGTCCACATGCGCGAACTCGCGGAGCGGCGCGCTGCCGACGCTCACATCATGTCCCGTGAGTACGCGCATCGCAGCGTCAAGCCGGTCGCGATTCTCCGCGCGGATCTCGATGATCGCGATCGCACCGGCGGCGTACGCCGGCGTGCACAGTCGCCATGACGCGACCCATGACATCACTCGGCGCTCTCGTCCTGCATCGCCTTGATGAACGCCTCGCGGATGCCGATCAGTTGCAAATCGGGGACGATGTGTTCGACGTAGTCGTCATGCTCGAAGAGCAACGCCGCGTCTCCGCCGGTCGCGATCACCTGCGGATACGCGCCGTACGCCTCGGCGTATCGATCGATCGCCGCATGCACCAAACCGCGAACGCTCGTAAGCACGCCAAGCAACATCGCATGTGAAGTGTCTTTGCCGTACACCCCGCGCTCGGCGGAGGGTTCCGCAAGTTCAACCTTCGGCAGCGCTGCGGTCTGCTCGTTCAACGCGCGCAACATCATGTTCAACCCCGGCGCGATCATCCCGCCGTGGAAGGTCCCCACGCCATCGATGAAGTCCACCGTGACCGCCGTCCCCGCATCGATGATGACACACGCCTGTCCCGTTCGCGCGAACGCGCCGATCGCATTCAAGGCCCGATCCTGTCCGAGCGTCGTCGCATCATCCAATGTGTGATGCAGCGGCAGGCCCAGATCCTCACCCAACCTCGCCACCTGTCCCGCACCCTTCAGGCGCTCGCACACCGCATTCGCGACCGGTTCGTTCACCGACGAGACCAGAATCACGGGGTCATGCACCGATTCCGCAGCACTCATCACCGCCTTGACCACATCCTCCACCGAAGAATTCGGCAATGACACGGGATCTCGAAGCTCTTTTCCATCGAATCGACCCACCCTCGTTCGAGTGTTGCCAACCGCGACGGCGATCAAAGGTCTGTCTTCCATAGCCCCAAGCGTAGATCCCGCAGAGGCGCAGTGCGCACTACACTCTGGCCATGTCCGGTTGCAAAGTAGATCCCGCGGTCTCCCGCAAGATCATCGACGGGTTTAAATTCCCGCTCGGCGTGTATCCCGTCGAGGAGATGAAGCCCAAAGCCGGCTACGCGCTGCTCTTTGAACCGGCGGACGGCGATGAATTCGAGGGTGAGTGGGAGGCTTGGCCCGATCGTTACTGCTTCGATGCGGTACTGTCCGCTGATCGCGTGCATTCGTTGACAAGAGCGCTCATGGCCCTGCTCCCCGGACGCGTCTATCCGATCCTCGATGTCCTTGGACTCGACGCGTATCGCGAAATCGACCCGTACATCTCGTACGAACTGATCGGCGCCGATCGATTGATGGAGGATGTTCGCCGCTTTCACGATTTCTTCTTTGAAGACGGCATGATCGGATTCGGCGCCATGAGCGAAGATCCGTTCTTTTACTTTTTCATCGATGAGCACAAGATCGTGACCATTCGCGCTCGTCCGGAAATGAAAGAAAAACTCGAGAGACTTTTGCATTGCTTCGATCTCGAGCAAATGGAAGAGCCTGCCGGCGCCGACGCCGCGGCGCATGAGCATCGCGGTGTTCTCGTCGCTCCCGACGATGCGCCCGACCTTTTGACCTTTGATGAAATCGTCGAACGACTCAAGGACGACTGGCGGCTGCTCCTCAACATCGATCCGGACTCGAATGTGGACGCTGACGGGCGCGATCTTGGAGTCACGCATTGGCGCTGTGTCGTTCGCTGCGACATCGGTCCGGGCACACGCCGATATGCCGAGATTCTCCTCGATGCGGCAAGCCTGAGAACCGCGGAGGAGTTGGCCTTTGACACCTGCGAAGCCCTCGGTGAGCCCGAGGGGATCGATTGGGATGATGCATTCATCGTTTCCGCGGATCGAATCCGCCCGGAACAGTTCGATGAAGTTCACCGTCGGATACCGGCCTCCAAGCAACTGAGGCTTCCCGCCTCGGTGCACGCCGCGCAGTGGCTTTCCTAACGCAATTCAAACGAACAATATCCGAATCCGTCGGAAAACCGTCCCTCGCGGTTTGCATCCGCCCGTCAGGCTGATTATCTTCCCTGTCTTGCCGGCGCCGTCCGTCCGGCCGATCGTGGGATCGGTCGGACGATCCTCGCC
>JBKDPX010000310.1:0-3752 GCA_046342165.1 Phycisphaerales bacterium
TCTCGAGGCGCGGCTGACGAAGGATCTCGGCGCCGAGTCCATCGATTTTCTTGACATCGTCTTCAAGCTCGAACAGGCGTTCGGCATCAAAATCAACCAAGGCGAATTGTTCCCCGAAGGCGTCACTCAGGATCCCAAGTACGTCCAGAGCGGAAAGTTGACCCCCGAGGGTGTCGCTGCGATCAAGGCCCGGCTCCCCCACGTCGATTTCTCAACCTTCGAGCAGGATCCTCAGCTCACCAAAGTCGCCGAGGTCTTCACGGTTGATACGCTGGTGAAGTTCGTCGAAAAGAAACTCGCCAAGTAAACGACGGTTCCGAGGTGCGACCATGCGCTGGATGTGGATCGACCGGATCGTTGAATTGATGCCGCGCCAAAAACTGGTGGCCGTGAAGAACATCTCCCTTTCCGAGGAGCATCTCCACCAGCACTTTCCCGCCGACGCTCTTGGTGCGGCCGTGCCGGTGATGCCCGCGTGTTTCATCGTCGAGGGCATGGCGCAGACCGCCGGAATTCTCGTCGGACATGCCGCGAGTTTCAAAGAGAAAGTGATTCTCGCAAAGGTCAGCCGATGCGAACTTTTCGGCGATGCGCTTCCCGGCTTCACGCTGCGTTATACCGCGACGATCCAGCAACTCGACTCCATCGGCGCCTCGACGCAAGGCAAAGTCGAGTTGATCGACCCATCGCAACCTGACAAGCCCGCAAGGGAACTCGGCAACATCGATCTGATGTTCAGCCACATCGACAACAACATGGCCGGCACCGAGTTCCCGGAGCACAATTTCGTGTTCAGCGACAACTTCGTGACGCTGCTCAGAATGAGTGGAGTTGAGATCCCCGCAACAGCCTGATCGTGTTCATTTCGGCGATTCGGTCTTCGCCGCGGCAGTCTCTTTCTTCTTCGCCTCGACGTACGCCCCATACGCCGCGAAAGTCATCGCCGCGGGGATAAACGCCTTTTCTCCGGCTTTCGCCGCGACGGAATCAAAACTCGTGAGGCGTCCTTCCTGTACATCTTTGGTCAAATCGATCGCGACATTATCAAACGTTGCGATGATACTTCCCCACAGTTTGAACTCTTTGTCCGTCTTCGGCATGAACTGGCTGAGTCCGGGGATGTTGGTCGGCAACACGAAGCACCAGTTGTCGCGATCATCCTTTTTCATGACCATGCCCAACGGCGCGAGAATCGGCTTACCGTCCCACAAAAGCGCTGCGGTGTTGTCATTCAGCATCTCGGCCGTGAGCCGATTCTCGCTTTCGCGCAGCCATCCGTAAGGATCCGCGAAGATCCGCTTCACACCGTCATTGAACGCCTGCTCCATCTCCTGACGCTCTTTCTCCGACGGGCGCTTGCGTCGATTTCCCGACATCGCCTGACGAGTGAAGGTTCCAAGCAATGAAGTCGACTTGCCTTCCGCGGCGGCCTGTTTCGCGCGGTCGCGAAGCTCCCCGACCTGCTTGGGAAACTTCTCCTCGAGAGAGGTGCCCAACTTCTGCATGTTGCCGAGGAAGATGCCGGTGCGGCGCATCAACTTTCGCCACTGATCATTTTCGGCATAGATGAGATTGCCGAGTTTATCCGCCCGCCCGGTTTCGACGAGCATCTTCGCGGTTTTGATCGTCTGCTCCGGCGTGTCCTGCCCGTAATCGTCGCATCCCCACAACACAAGTGATGCCGTGAGCATCATGGCGAACATCACAGAACGGTTCAATATGGCGCGCATCATTTTGTTTCCCCGCGAGACTTCTACACCGGGCATACGCACGAGATTCCGCCGATGTTACTCGGTTCGACCTTCGGCGATGCACCGATTCAAAACTCGCCGGAACCGAAGTTCGCTTTACGACGAAGTGCGGTCGACGATGCGATACAACTCGCGTTCGCCGCGGCCGCGAACGGGATAGTCCTTACGCAACGGGTGGCCGGGGAACTCTTCCCACAACAAGATGCGGCGCATGTCGGGGTGGTTGTTGAATCGGACACCGATCATGTCAAAGACCTCGCGCTCCATCCACTCGGCACCTGCCCATAGCGAGGTCACGCTCTCAAGCACCAGTCCCGGATCGACCGCCGCGCCATCGGTCGGCATGGTGGGATCCACATAGGCCTTGACAAAGAAGCGGGTGTCGTTCGTGAACGAAATCAAGTTGTAGACGACGGCGAAGCGACCGGGCTGTGGAGCGGGGTAGTTGAGATAATCAACGCAGCCGATATCGGAAAGAAATCCAAATGCGCAACGCGGGTCATTCTTGAGAAAGGTCATCACCGACAATAAGTCTTTGGGTTCGACGATGAGCGTGGACTGTCCGCGATACTCCACAGCCTTCAATGAGATCGAGGGGAATGCTTCCTTGACAGCTCTGAACGCCGCGTGGGAAAGCGTCACTGATTTCGCTGATTCTGACATGGAGATCGGGTTCCTTTCGACGGCGATAGTGTAGTCATCATCCGCCCGACGATGTGCGCGCGGCCTCCACCTGAGCCGCGATCCTCTCCACGGCGGCAACCGCGAACGCATCTCCCTCAAGCACGCAATACTGGACGTCTTTTCGAAGATGCTCGACAAGCCATCGCTCGATCAGCGAATCAAACTGCGCATTCGTACCCCAAGGGGCGGGCCCCCCGGATTCCCCAAGGCGCGTGTAGGAGCTCACCAAGACAAGCCCGAGTTGTGGATGCCCGGCGAGCGCCTCGAGCAAACGACGCACATGGTCGTCCATTCTCGACTCAAGTGAAGGCACAAGCAGGTCCGCGACGCAAAGCACGAATCTCCAGTTGTTTCTCGAACGGAGAAATGACAACACACTCGGCGCGTCAGCGATGGCCTCCCCTGCCATCGGCCAGATCCAGCGCTCCCCCATGGATCCCAGCTGATCCAAGAACCCGAGAAACTCCGCTCGGGCCGAGGGCATCCATCCAGGAGTTTCACCGGTGAATCCGCCAACAAGAACATCGGAGGCGTCGATTTCCTCCGTTCCGGGTGCGACACGCACGACGCTCCGAACAAAACCCTTTCCGAGAAGTTCACCTCGAACGCTCGATCTTGCCGACGAGTCATAGTTCGGATTCAAACGGAATCGAAGCGGTTCCATGACGGAAGGTAGGCCCGCGACCATGAGAAGCGGGAGATCAACGGATGATGAACATGAACACCAACACGATCGACTCACCGCATGTGCACAACCGGACTCGGCTGCTGAATGAGATTCTTGATCTCAATCCGGGTTCGGACCTTGGATTCCTGAGCGACTTCTCGGATGTACAGCTCGAGGACTATCGCGACCATCTTCACTTTGCACAACTGCCGAGGTCGCAAGCCAAACCGTGGGACGCTCGAACCAGATCCAAGGCGATCTGCTTCCGCGACTCAGATCTCTGAACCCGCACACAGGAACCTCACGACATGATGATTCGAGGAACTTCCATTTTACTGGCTGTTCTGTCAGCCGCACTTGTCGGCTGCGCATCGACCAAGAAAGAACACCTTGTTGCGCCGAGCGCGACGATTGCGCCGTACGCCGCGGATGGTGTCGAAGTGGTGTTCGCAGTCATTCCGCTGCGAAACGAGAGCGGAACAACGACCGTGGACTGCGGCGTGCTGACCGACAAGCTGATCGCCGCTGCGGAGGACATTCAGGGCGTCAGGACCATTCCGCAAAACGCCGTGATCAAAGCGATGGCCGCCAACGGCATTTCACAGATTCGAAGCGAACAAGAGGCCTCAGCGGTCGCCGGCGCTTTGGGG
>JBKDPX010000311.1:0-15873 GCA_046342165.1 Phycisphaerales bacterium
ACAACAGCAGCGTCGGCAATCCCGCCGCTGTCACCACAGGCGTCGAAATCAGCATTCCGCTCGCGGACATCGGCAGCCCCACCGGCGCGATCCGCGTGATGGCGTTCATCAACGACGGCGGGCACGGCTTCGTGTCAAACCAAGTTCTCCCGTCTCTCCCCACGGGCTTCGGCAACTTGGGTGAACCGCGCGCGCTCGACTTCACGACGATCACCGGCAATCAATTCGCCACGGCAGGCACGGGAGCCTCGAGCCCCGTGATCGACGGCACGCTCGATGCCGGCGTGTACGGCAGTGCACTCGCCGTTCAAGGCAATCGCACCGGTTTCGAAGATGACACCGATGCCGCGATCGACACCGCCACGGGTTCCGAACTCGATGTGCTCTACGCGACGGTCGCCAACGGTGCACTCAACATCTTCATCGGCGGCAACATGAAGAGCGACTTCACCAAGCTCGAACTGTTCATCGATGCAGGTGAGGGCGGCGTGAGCCAACTCGCGTCGGGCGCGACTTACGCCGACGTCGACTTCGGTGCGCTGCAGCGTCTTCAGGGTGGTGCGGAAGGCCCCGGCCTGACCTTCGACGCCGGATTCACTCCTGAGTACTACATGACCTTCGGCTGCGGCGGCGCCCCGGTCACCCACTATCCGAACCTCACCGTGATCGAAGGTGGCGCAAATCCGGGCTACCTCGGCAGCGCGACCACCGGCTCGGGATCCGGCGTTCTCAGCGGCGGAAACAACCCCAACGGCATCCAGGTTGCGCTCAACAACGCGAACATTGACGGCGTTCCCGCGATCTGCCCGCCCGCGCAGGGCAACCGTGACAACGCCACCGGTTCCGAGATCGATGGTCTTTACACCGCGCTCGATCTCGCCAACGGCAACCTCTATGTGCTGATCACCGGCAACCTCCAGAGCAACTACAACAAGCTTGACCTCTTCTTCGACGTCAATGGCGCGACTGAAGGCGTCAATGTCATGCTGAACACCAACCCGGACATCGACTTCAACGGACTCAATGCCATGGCGGGCTTGACCTTCGATGCGGGCTTCACGGCCGATTACTGGATGGCACTGGGCAACGGCAACCAAGGTACGCAGATGTTTGCCAACGCATCCGTGCTTCGCGCCAACGGCGCCGCGCGCAACTTCGTCGGCAATCCTCTCGATTACGGCGCGTACAACGGCGGCACCAAGTCGGCGGGCAACGATCCGATCAACTTCGACGGCGTTCGCGCTGACATTCAGGACGGCTTCACGGCGAACATCTTCTGCGAGACGGCGCCCCGCACCTGCGGTCTGCCTTACCTCTCAGGCGGCTCGGCTCCGAACCCCACTCCCGATCTGATTCAGATCACGCTCGACAACCGCAACACGGCGGGCGTGACCGGGACGGTTGCGAGCTCCTCCGCCGCGGCTGCGGTGACGACCGGCGTTGAAATGCGCCTGTCGCTCTCCGAACTCGGATGGGACGGAACCAGTGACATCAAGATCACCGGCTTCATCAATGCCGGCAACCACAGCTTCCTGTCGAACCAAGTCATCGGCGGATTGCCCGTGGGTACGACCAACCTCGGCAGCCCGGCTTCCGTCAACTTCGCCAACATCGACGGCGATCAATTCGTCACGGTCAGCGCGGGGGCTCCCGCGTGTAGCTGGCAGACTGACAACTGCTTCGCCGACTACACCAATGACGGCGGCATCGACGGTGACGACGTGATCGGCTTCTTCGCCGACTGGGACTCCGCGAATGTCTGTGCGGATGTTGACGGCTCCGGCGGCGTCGATGGCGACGACGTGATCAGCTTCTTCAGCGCATGGGATAACGCCGGCGCCGGCTTCCCGGGCTGCTGATCTGCTCCACTGCTGTACGAATAAGCCCCGGACCAACGCGGTCCGGGGCTTTTCTTTTTGGAAACACCTGAACAAGTACCGACAACGGGCCGATAAGCTCCTGGCGATCCCTGCGGCATCGGCATGTGCCGGGGGCTAAACTGTGTGGCAGGGGTTTGAGCGCCCTTTCTGATTGAGAACCGCTGATGTCAGACCGTTACAAGACAATTCTCCTCTTCGGCCCCCCCGGTGTCGGCAAAGGCACTCAGGGCAAGATCCTCTCCAAGATCCCCGGATTTTTTCACAGCTCCACTGGCGACATCTTTCGCAATCTCGATTCGCAGTCCGAATTGGGCCGCGTGTTCTTCGAGTACTCCTCCCGAGGCGAACTCGTCCCCGATGACATCACGATGAAGATCTGGCATCAGAACCTGTATGCCAATACACATCTCGGCTTGTTCAAGCCCCACGCGGATCTGTTGGTGCTCGACGGCCTGCCTCGAAGCGTGACCCAAGCGAAACTCCTCTATCGCTACTGCGATGTGAAGTGCATCATTCACTTGGTGTGTCGTGACACGGAAAAGCTCTTCGATCGCATGCGCAAGCGCGCCATGAAGGAAAACCGCGTCGATGATGCGAAGCCCGAAGTGATCCGACGCCGCTTCGCGGTGTACGAAGCCGAAACGATGCCGGTCCTTGAGTTCTATAAAGGGCACACCGTGACCGAGGTCGATGCGATGCGCTCGCCTGCGGCCGTGCTGTGCGAGATTTTGGAAGCGATCGTGCCCATCCAAGAATCCCACTACCGCGAACTCGCGACGCAGGGCTGATCCACTTGATTCAAGAGACTTCGCGCCACCATCGAATCGCATTTCGACGGGACGCTTTCACGTTGATCGAGTTGCTCGTCGTCATCGCCGTCATCGCGACGCTGATCGCAATCTTGTTGCCGTCCCTCGGTCAGGCGCGAGTGACCGCAAAGGCGACAAACTGCCTGGCCAGACTCCAGCAACTCGGCGTCGGGACGCAGTCGTACCTCAACGACTTCAAGGAAGCCCTGCCTCAAAAGCTCGGACCGCTTCCGGGCGGCGGCGAATCCGTGATCGGGGCACTCTTCGCGGGCAAAAAAGGACAGGTCCCTTTCTACGGCATCGACGAGATCGGCCCGGAACGACGTCCTCTCAACAAGTACATCATCGACTTCCCCGTCCCTCCGGACTCCGAGGGAGGCAACACCGAACTCATCGCGTTTCGCTCACCGATCGACAAGGGCGCCGGTGCGACAGGACTGCCCATTCCCGGACTGGAATCCACGGACTCGATGTACGATTTCATCGGATCCAGCTACACGCTCAATGACCACACGCTGAGCGGCGAAGGTGATTCGACGCTCGTTCCGCCGGGGGGCGGCAAGATGCCAATCGTGGTCAACACCGCCAAGACCTGGCTCATCGGAACTCACCCCATATACAACTTTCAGGAAGACGGAGATCGTCGCATGGAATGGATCACGCGTGGCAGGGTTGAGGCCAATCTCTTGTTCGTCGATCTCCACGCCAAAATGCGAATCCCGGTTCCGCGAGGCATCGTCAACAAGACCGATGACTATTGGTTTTCGCCCTTGTGATCCGTTCTGCAACCCGTCGGACAACGCACTACCATCCAACCCCAACCACCGCACTGTTCGCGGAGTTGATCCTCGGAGTTTGACATGAAGATTCACGAATACCAAGCCCGCGACCTCCTCCGCTCCTTCGGCATTCCCGTCCCCGGCGGTCGCGTCATCTCTTCGCCCGCTGAGGCGAATGAGGCATTCGCCGCGGCGACCGATGGAATGTCCAAGCCGCTCGCCGTGATCAAGGCGCAAATCCACGCCGGCGGTCGAGGCAAGGCCGGCTTCGTGAAGCTTGTCGACAACCCCGCGGACGCACTGACATCAGCGACTTTCATGCTGACGAACCGCATGAAGAGTCCTCAGACTCCGCCGGAGGGACTCGAAGTCAAGAAACTGCTCGTCGCGCAGGCCGCTGACATCGCCCCGCGCGCAGGCGGCGGCAGCGAAGAGTTCTATCTAGCGATCACGACCGACCGTAAGTCTCGACGCAACATTCTCATCGCAAGCCGCGAAGGCGGCGTGGAGATCGAACAAGTCGCCCACGATCGACCCGACGCGATCATCCGTGAACCGTTGCATCCGATCCTCGGACTGCAGGGCTTCGCGGCGCGAAACGTCGCATACAAGCTCGGCTTCAAGGGCAAGCAAGTCGGACAGGCCGTGGCGATCATGCAATCGCTCGCAAAGCTGTTCATCGAGAAGGACTGCACGCTCGCCGAGATCAATCCGCTGATCATCACGCCTGCGACCGCCGCGCATCCTGACGGACAGGTCCTCGCGATCGACGCCAAATTCAGCTTCGATGAGAACGGATTGTTCCGTCACAAGGACGTTGCGGCGCTCGCGGATCCTTCGGAGGAGAACCCCGCCGAAATCCGCGCTCATAAGTACGGACTTTCTTATATCGCACTCGACGGCAACATCGGCTGCCTGGTCAACGGTGCGGGGCTCGCGATGGCCACGATGGACATCATCAAACTCAACGGCGGCGAGCCCGCGAACTTCCTCGACGTCGGCGGTTCGGCGAGTGAGGAAGCAGTGACCGAAGCGTTCTCGATCATCTTGAGCGACCCCGCGGTCAAAGGTGTGCTTGTGAACATCTTCGGCGGCATCATGAAGTGCGACATCATCGCGCAAGGCATCATCAACGCCGCGACCAAACACAGGAATCCGGACGGCTCAACCGGTTTCAAGGTACCGCTCGTCGTGCGCCTTGAAGGCACGAATGTCGACGCGGGTCGAAAGCTGCTCGACGATGCACGCAAACAAATCCCGACCATGCAGGCGGCGACTGATCTGACTGATGCGGCCAAGAAAGTCACCGCAGCTGTCGGCGTGTAAGTTCCGGCCATGAAATAACCCGCCAGGTCATTCGTTGAACTGGAAGCCCCGCTGGTCAAAGAGGGGATTTCCAAAGGATGAATCCATGAAGAACGCACTTGCTCGTCTTGCCGGAAGTCTTGTCACGGTGTCCGCTCTCGCGGCGATCACCGCTCCGATTTTCAACAATGAAGCCTTCGCCCAAAACGGTGGCGGTGGTCGTGGCGGTGAGGGCGGTGGGCGTCGCATGGGCGGCGGAATGTCCGGCATGATGATGCCGCCGTCGATCAGCAATCAAATCGTTGAACGCATGGAAAAGAGTCTCTCGTTGACGCCTGATCAGGCTGTCGCCGCGAAAGAACTCCATGACGGCTACGCCGATCAGGCACGCGCGATTCAAGAGAAGCTTCGCGAACAGATGGAGTCCATCCGTCAGGAGTTCCAGGACACGCAGGATCCCACCGTGTGGGAGAAGGCGCAGAAGAACTCTGACGAAGCTCGCGCGGCTCGCAAGGCGCTCGATGAAACCTTCATGAACGACTACAAGTTGTTGCTCACCCCCGAGCAGGCCAACCAGTGGCCGTCAGTCGAGCGCGGCATGCGTCGCGATCAAGGTTTGCGCCGCGGCTTCATCAGCGGAGAGCGCGTCGATGTTGTTCGACTTTCGGAATCCGTTGAACTTCCCGAGGAGACGCTTGCGACCATCAAGCCGACGCTTGACGAGTACGCGGAAGCGATCGATCGCGAAATCGTCAAGCGCGACGAAGGCATGGAAACCCGCATGAAGGAGATGGCGGAAATTCGAGCCTCGGGGGATTTCGAAAAGATGCAGGAAGTGATCGAACGTGGCCGCGAAGCTTCGGTCCGAGTGCGTGACGTCAATCGGAGGTACGCACGCCAGATCGCGGACATGTTGCCGGAGGATTTCAAGGCCAAATTCGATGAGGCTTTCAAGCGCGAGTCCTTCCCGGACGTGTATCGCGAATCGCTGACCCAACGCTCCGTTGACGCCGCTCTTAACTTCGCGGACATCACGGATGATCAGAAGAATTCCATCACGACCATCAAGGCAAATCTTGAACGGGATCTGAAGTCGCTGAACGACGAACTCGCCGCGGCGATTGAGGAAGGTGAAATGACCTTCAACATCGGGCAGGGCTTCGGCAACCGCGATCGCGGCCCAAGCGGAGAATTGCGCCGAGAGAAGCGCGATCTTGAGAACGCCGGTATGGAAGCACTGAAGAAGGTTCTCACTCCGGAGCAAATCGAACGCATGCCCAAGCGCGAAGAGGGTGATCGCGGTGGTGACCGCGGCAACAATCGTGGCGGCGATCGCGGCGGTGATCGCGGCGGTGATCGCGGCAACTCCCGCAACCGCGATAACTGATCAACACTTCTATGCATTCACAAAGGGATCCGTCATGCGGATCCCTTTGTTGTTTTTGCGGCGCCGCCCATGACGGAGTTTCATGTACACTGCATCAACAGAGTGATCCGAAGGAGCAAACCGAATGAACCGAGTTCAATCTACATTGCGATACGCACCCTTCATTCTCGCGATGGCGGCGATGCCGACACCGCCTGCCGCATTTGGTCAGCAGGTCGTGACCATTCGGGCGTCCATCGGCGACAGCATCTCCCCCACTTCCGGAGATATATCCAAGCGTTCGATGGATTACTTCTGCGAACTGCTCGGATTGGGCGAGGAGAGCATGTCGGCGGCGATATCCCTCCACGAGGGCTACATCGCGGAGCGAAGAACAGCCCGCGCCGATCGGCAACAGGAGATTCAGGCCGTCCAGAAACAGGCGCAAGATGAAGAAGACGATTCGATCTTCATGAAGAAGTTGCCTGAGATCACAACTCGAATCGAATCGCGTTTGAAGGATATCGAGACTCGATTCATGAACGATCTTCGATTGCTCTGCGACGCTTCGGACGCGGCGGAGCGATGGTCGCGCGTCGAACGCGCCAGACGCCGCGAAACAGTTCTGCGATTGGGTGCGAGCTCGAGCGCGGGCCTCGACCTGATTGACATCGTGAAGGAACTGAAGCTCGACGCAGAGGAGGCGGTTGCGATTGAACCGCTGACGCTGGAGTACGAGTCCGAACTCGATCGTGCATTGATTTCCAAACAGAAACTGCTCGATGAGCAGGCATCGAACGGACCGAAATCTCTGACGGAAATCTCGATCGATATCGAGTCGATCGAGAAAAGCCGCATCGCCATGCAGGAAGCGGGAGCGCAAGTCGCCGCGATCAATGCGTCCCACGCCCGGAAGATTGGCGGGGCCATGGGCGAAACCGCTCGCACCCGCTTCGAACAACTCATCAAAGAACGGTCCTACCCGAGAATCTACCGCGAATCAAAGATCAGCAAGGACATCACCGCCTCGCTGGGTTTCAGTGACCTTTCGGATGATCAGCGCAAGACAATCGAGTCGATTCGCGAGCAGTACTCGAGAGAAGTGGTCACACTGAATGACGCATGGGCCGCCGCCGTGCGCGCCCAAGGCGCAGAGGGCTCCGACATGGCGGTGTCCTTCGGAGGATCGATGGGAGTCCTGAGTATGGGTGACGAACCCGAAGAGATCGCCCGGGCTCGTAAAGCCAAGAAGGACCTGGATTCAACGACTCGCGAGAAGTTGCAATCGGTGTTGACTTCCGATCAGCGGGAGAGACTCCCGAAGGATCAGGAACGCGAGCCGGGACAGGCCATCATGATCGACGGCGGTACGACGATTCGGGTGATCGGGCAACCGGACTCGAAGTAACAAGATGCCGCCCCCACTCGTATGCATTGGTGCGTCCAAAAGGGCGTACCGTACGAAAGAATACCCGAGGAACCCATGATCAACACACCAATTCGTCGCCTTCTGTCCGCTCTGATCGTCTGTGTGGTCACACTTTGCGGCACTCCGACCGAGTCACTCGCCCAGTTCGGCATGGGTGGCATGGGCGGCGGCGGCATGAACATCGACCCGATCTCCAAGCGAGGCGTTCGTTCGTACGCGAAGTTGCTTGGAATGGACGAAACACAGCTCGATTCCGCGCTCACGCTGCTGGAGGGTAATCAGCAGCAGTTCCGAGGAATGATGCAGTCCCTGCGCGAAGAGATGCAAAACGGCGGCTTCATGTCGGACCCGGAGGGCATGCGCGCCAAGATGCGTGACATGCAGACGAAGGTTGAGGAATCCGAACGCCAGTTCTTCGACGACCTCAAGTTGCTGCTGACACCGGAACAGTCGGAGCAATGGCCGAAACTCGAGCGCTATCGCAGGCGTGAAAAGTTCCTTCGTTTCGGAATGGTCAGCGGTGCGGGCGTGGATGTGGCTCAAATCATCGAGAGAACCAACGCAACCGAAGGTGCACAGCCGGAGTTGACGGATGCGCTAGAGCGTTACGAGTTGGAGATGGATCGGCTGTTGGTGGATTTCGAATCGACGGCGCGTCGTATGCAGGAAGATGCGATGTCGGGCAACAGCATGTTCGATCCTCAGAAGATTCAGGACATGTTGAACGGCATCACGGAGCCCTCAAAGAAAATCCGAGACGCGAACAAAGATGCATTTCGAAAGGTCGCGCCTCTGCTCGCCGATGACAAGCGCAAAGCCTTCACGGATGAGTTCAACCGTCGCTCGTTCCCCTCGGTGTACCGCGCTCAGGCGGCATCAAAGCTCTTCGACGCGGCGTTGAAACTTGACGACCTGGAAGGTCCCCAGAAAGATTCGATCAACGAACTCAAAGCCGCGTATGAACGCGACTTCGCTGACGCGAACGAGAAACTCGCTGCCGCAACCGAGACCGCCGAAAACGAGCGGGGCGGAATGATGGGCGTGATGATGGGTGGATTCTCAGGCCAGCCGCAAGATCCGGCCCTGAAAGAGGCGCGCGACGCCCGCAAGCAATTGGATTCCGAAACGCGTGATAAGGTGATGGCGATCCTTACGGAATCCCAACGGGCCAAACTCCCGGTCATCAAAGCAGAGCGAGAAAATCCGTGGGGCGCCATGCAGGAGATGATGAAGGAAATGCAGGACGAGTCAGAGGAGAAATAAACCGAACTTCCGTTCGTTATACAAAAACCTGACATGACACCGACTGCTTCCAACGCCGCATCCCAAACCGCCGCGGCCTCCGATCCCGGCGTGCACTCCACCACCATGCTCGATCAACGGCCCGAATTCGATCCGGACACCGTGCGTTGCATTACCGCCGATCAAGCGGTGCGACTGCGTGCGATTCCTTATGTCTCGGAGTCCAACCGAATCGTCGTTGCGATGATGGACGTGAACGATGACACCGCCGCCGATGAGATTTCCTTGTGCGGTCGTAAGCCGGTCAGGCGCATCGCCATCAACGAAGAGGCATTCGGCGAACTGTTGAGAGCGGCGTACGGCATCACCGCTGCCCAAATGGCGGCGCGACTCGGAGGCGGCGATGAGTCGGACGATTTGATCACGAATCTTGAGGCGATCGAGGCTGAGGATCTGCATCGGATGGCGGAGCAGCCTTCGTTGATCAACCTCGTCAATCTGATCATCGTCGAAGGCATTCGTGCGAGAGCTTCGGATATCCATGTCGAACCCTTCGACCGCAAACTCGCTGTGAAGTACCGAATCGACGGCGTTTTGATCGAGCAGGAGCCGCCGCCGAAGCAACTTCAACCCGCGATCACAAGTCGTATCAAGATCATGGCGGGCATGAACATCGCGGAGCGCTATGCGCCGCAGGACGGTCACATCACGCTGCGCTTTGAGGGACGAAAGATCGATCTGCGCGTGTCCACGGTGCCGACCATCTACGGCGAAAGCGTCGTGATGCGTATCCTCGACAAGGAATCGATCAGTCTCGATCTCGCAACACTCGGGATGCGCGAATCTGATCGCGATTCCATGCAGAAGTTGATTGATCTGCCTCACGGCATGGTGCTTGTCACCGGCCCCACGGGCAGCGGCAAAACAACGACGCTTTACGCCGCGCTGACGAAGTTGTACGACCCGACGCTCAAGATCATCACCATTGAAGATCCCGTTGAGTACGAGCTTTCCGGAGTCAATCAGATTCCCGTCAATCCCAAGCGCGGACTGTCGTTCGCATCCGGCTTGCGATCGATCCTCCGCCAGGATCCCGATGTCGTGATGGTCGGCGAAATCCGCGACGGCGAAACCGCCGAGATCGCGGTTCGCGCTGCGCTCACCGGCCACTTGATCTTCTCGACACTCCACACCAACAACGCGCTGAGTTCCCCGGGCCGTTTGCTCGACATGGGCATCGAACCGTTCCTGCTCTCCAGTGTGCTTGAGGGCATTTTAGCGCAGCGCCTCGGTCGCCGGATCTGCTCTCATTGCCGAACCACCACAGATCTCCGCGAGGAACTTCGCCACCGACTTTCAGACGATGAACTGAAGCTCTTCAAGAACGGAGCGTTCAAAGGCCGCGGCTGTGACAAATGCAACGGCACCGGCATGCGAAGTCGGTTGGGCTTCTACGAGTTGATTTTGACCAGCCCGTCGCTCCGACAGGCGATCAGTCGTCGATCAGGCGTGATGGAGATGGCTTCCATCGCAGGCGCGGACTTCGTGACCATGCGTCGCGACGGTTTGATCAAAGCCGCCAACGGCGAGACGACCGTCGAAGAGGTTCTGCGTTCAACGCAGGACGCGGACGATGAAACCCCTCGGAGCGCCTCGTAAGTGGCAACTTTCGCATACACGACAGGCACGGGTGAAGCCGCGACCATCGAAGCGCCGGATCGTCAGACGGCGCTGCGCGATCTTGTTCGCCGCGGCGTGTCACCGACGGATCTGCGTGAATCCGAGTCTGCGACGCTCACCGCAGGTCGCGTGCATTCGGGCGTCGCGATGTCACGCAGTGAGATCGCGATGTTCGTTCGTGAACTGGCGACGGCGACGATGGCCGGCCTTCCGCTCACGCAGGCGCTGCGCACACTTGGCAAGCAAGGGCGATCACCGGCTCAGCGCGAGATGATCGACTATCTCGTTCGCGAAGTGGAGCAAGGCAAAACGCTCAGCGATGCGATGCAGCGCTGGGGAAAGCCTTTCACCGAACTGCTTGTGAATCTCACGCGGGCCGGCGAAGTCTCCGGAAAGCTCGACGAAGTGCTGGCGCAAGCCGCGGAACTGCTCGACAAGGATCTGAAACTGCGTCGTTCGATCACGAGCGCCGTGATGTATCCGGCGATCCTGTTCGTACTGATCGTCGGCGCGATCATCGTGGTGGTGACATTCATCGTTCCCGCGTTGCTCAAGCCACTTGCGGGCCACAAGTTCGACATGCCGTTGCCGACGCAGATCGTACTCGGCGTCGCCCATGTGCTGACTGATTACTGGTTCATCGCGATTCCCGCAATGGTGATGGCCGTCGTCGGCGTCTCCATGTATTACAAAGATCCCGCCGGCAGAATGCAAGTCGACCTGACGCTGCTCCGCCTGCCTGTCGTGGTTCGCCGCGTCATAGATGCGGCCGTCGCAAGATTCACCCGGACCTTGTCGACGCTGGCGATGGCGGGTATCCCGATCATTCAGTCGCTGAAAGTCACCAAGGGAACGCTCGGCAATCGTGCGATGGAAGGCGTGATCGACGATGTGTGCGATCAGGTCGCCGCCGGACGAACGATTGCGGAGCCGATGGAAAAAAGCGGCTACTTCCCGCCGATGCTCGTGCAGATCGTGAACATCGGCGAGCGCTCGGGTCGACTGGATGAACTGCTCGCGCAAGCCGCGAAGGCCTTTGAGGAACGAACTGAGATGAGCGTCAAGATGTTCAACGCCATCTTCCCCCCGCTGCTCATCGTGTGTATGGCGGGCGTGGTCGGATTTATCGTGCTGGCCGTTCTGCTGGCGCTTCTGGAGTTTCAAAACGCGGTCGCCGCCGGTTGATCGCGCACAAGGAGAATCGTTTCATGTCATCACGTCGCCGAATCACTCAGCGCGCCGCGTTCACGATCATGGAAGTGCTCGTGGTCATCGTCATCATCGGCATTCTCGCGGCGGCGGTCGCCCCGCGCGTCTTCTCTCGCGTAGGCAAGAGCAAGCAAGCCGTTGCGAAGTCCAACGTGGAAACGCTCGCCAACGGCGTTCGCACATTCATGCTGGATCACGGATCGCTCGAACCCGGTTCGGACATCTCGATTCTCTGGGAGCGCCCGTCCAACATCGCGGAAGACAAGTTCGAACCCTATGTCGACAATGCCGACGCGCTCTTGGATCCGTGGGGAAACAGCTATGTGCTGAATGTCCCCGGGGTCTTCAACAAGGACTTTGACGTCGTGAGCTACGGCGCCGACGGTCAACCGGGCGGCGAGGGCGAATCCGCCGACATCATCAACGGCAAGAAAGACTGATGCACTTCGGGCGATCGTTACATGCACGCGCATTCACCATGATCGAGGCGCTCGTGGTGATCGTGATTATCGCGGTTGTATCCGCGGCGGTTGTCCCCCGCGCATTTCGAACATCTGATCGTGAGGCTCGGGCATCGCTCGACAATCTCGCGGAACTTTTGTCCGTTGCCGCTCGTCGAGACGCATACGCAAGCCAACCGATCGCTCTGTCGGGAGACGCCGCGTCCCAACGCGTCGAACTCTGGTCGCGGAATCAGGATCCCGTCAACGGACAACTCGCATGGACCGCGGACATTCTGACCCCGGCGGCGACGCTGAGCGGCATCGCGATTCGAGCTGTCACCATCGATGGCGCGGATTACGACCCTCGCAAATGGTGGTACGAGTTTCCTCAGAACGTCCGACGTCCGACGCTCGTGTTGACCGTCGCCAGCGAAGTCACCGAAGAGACCTGGACCGTTGAGTTGCTCTCCGGAGCATCTCGCGCGGTGATCGTCGACGGCTCCGGCCAGCGTCCGATCGATGAGGTCGGCACCGTGGATCTCGATGCGGTCGGAAGAGCGGAGGCGCCATGGTGAAGCGCACTCATGGCGTAGTGCTTGTCGATGTGCTGGTCGCCGCGATGCTGCTCGGCATCGCCGTCGCCGCAATGGTGTCTCTGACGGGCCGCGCGCTCAGTTCTCAGCGCCAAGGCGAGGAACTTCAGACCGCGGCGATGTTGCTGGATGAACAACTGCAGTTGGTGCTCGCGCGCGGACCCGATGACTACGCCTCAAGATTCCCGATCGAAGGTCCCTGCGACGCTCCATTCGAAGCATATCGCTACACGCTGAAGATCGAAGGCGGCGAAGGAGGAGATCCGTATCTCGTCATCGCAACCGTGTCATGGAACGCCTCCGGACGCGTTCGTTCCGAGTCCATTGAAACTTTCATCGCACCGAGGCTTGGCGAGGAGCCCGATCCGCTTCGCAAGCCCGCTGATCCCGTGCTCCGTTACTGATACATGCAACGCCAGTCGCATTCATCCCGTGCATTCACGATCATCGAGCTCCTCGTCGGACTCGCGGTCGCCGCGGTCGTGCTCGGCGCGGCGTCTTTGTCACTCTCGCGCATGATTTCATCGCGAAATGTGGCCATCGCGCGCCACACGGCGTTTTCACGCGCGGAAGCTGCCGCGACTCGAATAGCCCTTGATATCACAGCCGCGGCGCGATCAGCCGATTTAACCTTCTCGAAAGTGGCGATCACCGATGCGGGCGGCGCAATCGGTCGAGATGAGTTGCTTGTGCTCATGACTTCCCGTAGACCGTTGCGAGGCTCGGACGCATCTCCCGAAGGACATCTCTTCGAAGTTCAATATCGAATCTCCGCGACTCCTTCCGGAACCGAAGCCCTCTGGCGGCGCGTTGATACGGCGTTTGATGATTTCGTTGACGGCGGCGGAATCGCGTCTCCCGAGTTTCGCGGGGTGACAACGCTTGCGATTCAGGTGTATGACGGCACCAACTGGTTTGATTCGTGGGACTCCGACGCCGAGGGTCTTCCGCACGCGGTCAGATTCACGATCTCAGCGCAAGACGATGAAGGACGCGCCACCGCGACCACCCGTCGAGTCGTTTCCATCGATCGAGTTCCCGTTCCGCCCGAGATCGAGGAAGAGACGACAACTCCGGAGTCAGGGAGTACCGGCGCATGAAGCAAGCACCGCGATCACATGCCCGGCGCGGATTCGCCATGCTCGTCGTTCTCGGCGTGATCATGATCACGGCTTTCGTTCTCGTCGTCGTGCAAACATCGGCGCTTGGACAAGCCGCTTCGGGGCGCGAATCTCTCGCTCGTGTTCGCGCGTACTGGGCGGCACGCGCGGGCATCGAGTCGACCATCGCGCGATTGGAGTATGACACGCAGAATCCGAATCAAACCGACGGATACGCGGTGTTCACCGATCTGAGCGAAGTCTCACAAGACACTCTGCAAGGCGCGCAGTACAGCATCTTCACTTCCGCAGGCAAGAGTGTGTTCGACGGTCCGACTGATTCCAACGCAAAGATCAACATCAACACGGCGACCAGGGATCAGTTGCTGCTCATCGAGCCTTTCATGACCGAAGATGTCGCCGACTCCGTGCTGGACTGGATCGATTCCGATGATGATGTGCGCGAAGTAGGCGCGGAACTGGGCTACTACCAGTCGATGACGTACGCCTACAAACCGCGCAATGCCCCGATGCAGTCGATTCAAGAACTGGAGTTGGTCGCCGGAACCGATCCGCTCGATGTCCGAGGCGAGGACTGGAATCTCAACGGTGTTCTCGATGACAATGAGAACGACGGTGATGTTTCATGGCCGCCGGATAATGCGGACGGAATCCTGGACGCAGGCTGGTCGGGTGTGCTCACCGCCGCGACTTCCAGCGCTTCGATGTACGGCGCATCGGGTGACCTTCGGGTCGATCTCAGCAGCGGTGACAGCGCCACGCTGATCAGCCGCACTCAGGTCTCCGCGGCACAGGCCGACATCATCGTGGCATATGCGGCCAATGCACCCGAAGCGAAGATGAGCGACTTCATACGCCTTCGATTCAGTCAGATCGCCCAAGCCGCCGGCCAGAACAACGCCCAAGCCCCGGAACTGACGGTCGAGCAACTCGGTGCGCTCCTCAACGAGTGCGCGATCGGGGTTCCAGATCCTGCAACGCCGGGAAAGATCAACATCAACACCTGCGACCAGAAGATTTTCGAGTACATCCCACAAATCAATTCGACGGTCGCGGACACGCTGATCACTGAACGCGCCGCGAAGAGCACGGGGTTCGCTTCCATGGCGGAGTTGCTCGAGATTCAGGGAATTTCGAGAACCACCGCCGCGACCCTCTACGATCTGTTTGACGTGGTTACCACCGGCTTCGAGGTCACCAGTCGCGGCAAGGATGTGAATACGGGCATCGAGGTTGAAATCTCGGCCACGATCGATCGTTCTTCCTTACCGATCGTGATCAAGGAGTTGTACGCGCGATGATGGTTTCGAAACAGGAGGCTCCTTCAGGCCGGACCCGCGGACAAGCGGAAGTGGTCGTCTGTCTGCACAGACTCCCCGACGGCTATCGCATGATCGTTGCACGGGGTGGTAAAGAACCCGCGGTGCTGGAAGCTCGCCCCGTCCCCGAGGGCGATCGCGCCGCGATCCTCAGCGCGGTCAGTCGCTATGGGGCCTCGCGGGTGGTTCGTGTTCTCCCCGGCTCCGCCGCGCTTTGCAGAACGGTTCAGGCGCCGACGGCGGCTCCGGAGCACATGGCTGCGGCGCTTCATCTGCTCGCGGAGTCGGAACTTCCCGACACGCTCGGAGCTCATCGTCGAACGGGCGGGCTCATTCCAGGGGCGCCCGGAACCGCATTGCTCTCCGGCTGGATGTTCGGCGACGCTCCGCAAGCGTTCGGAGAGCATGAGGAGAACTTCATCGCGCTTCCCGCGGCGCTGGCCGCACTTGTCGGCCCCCAGGGCGCAGCGATGTACGTGGATCGAAATGACGGCGTGATCTGCTTCGCATCGGTCGCGGACAAGCAGGCGAGTGTCGGTGCGGCTATGGAAGATCCGGAGGCATGGCACGATCGAGTTGGTGCGCGTGCGACCAAACTCGGACTTGCTTCAAGCGGCGCTGATCGACAATTGCTGATTGATCCATCGACGATCGATCGAATCGCCGGTCAAGTCTCCGGCGCTCGGACGGATCAGCCG
>JBKDPX010000312.1:0-1022 GCA_046342165.1 Phycisphaerales bacterium
GAAATACGCGGCAGAAATCAGCTCCTGAAACTCTTATCCGGGCAGTTGTTGTCCGTCGGCGTCTTCCAACATTCGACGCACATCCTCGGCGCCCGCGCACTGACGAAGCGCGCGACGGAAAGTCTCCTTCCCCAAATGTCGGAAGATCACTTCCATGGCTTGCAAATGTTCCTCCGGTCGATCTTCGGGACTCAGTAACAAGACCACTGTGTATACCGGCTGGCGGTCAAGTGAATTGAAATCAACTCCTCGCGCGGAAACTCCGATCCCCGCCGCGATTGACTTGATGGAGGAGTGCTTCACGTGCGGGACGCCGACGCCGCGGCCCACTCCGGTCGAACCGCGCCGCTCACGATCCATCACTCTCGCGAGCAATTCCCCACGAGACTGCTCGGGAGCGATTCCCGCTTGAATCATCGCATCCATCAACTCGGCGATGACGCCGTCCCGATCCGTCGCCTTCAAAGGCACGCGGATGGTTCCCGTTGTGACAATCGACGACATTCGGAGCATCTGCGGACTCTCCGGGCCCGATCGGATCAGCGGTGGTTCTTCATGCGCTCGCGATGTTCGCGAAGCTGACGATCGCCTTTTTCGATCACGAGATCGATCGCCGCATAGGCGTCGCGACCGGTAGCGTGTGAAACGAAATCATCGTGATGTTCGACGTCGAGCACCAACTCAACTTCGATATCGGTGGTGTGGTGTGCGTTGGGACGGATCACGCGAAACGTCACCAACTGCAATCCCTCGTGATGCTTGCCGAGTTTGCCTGCCTTGGACTCGGCGTAGGTCTTGATCGGTTCCGTGATCTCGATGGTGCGCCCGATGACGTCGATACGCATGTCAACTCCCTGAAGTAGTTCCGATTCCCAACCGAACCGGTCGAGCATCGTAGTCGTGCGCCATGGCGTCATCACGGCCCGCAAAAACGAACCCGGCGTCCCGCATCAAAGTGGGACGCCGCGTCAATGGGCCTGGGCAGGCTCGAACTGCCGACCTTACCCTTATCAGGGGTACGC
>JBKDPX010000313.1:0-5795 GCA_046342165.1 Phycisphaerales bacterium
GGTTCGCAGGATGAGCCGCCGGGACGCTCGGGTTTCGCACATTTGTTCGAGCATTTGATGTTCATGGGAACCGAGCGCGTTCCGGGCAATCAGTTCGATGTGCTCATGGAGACCGGGGGCGGCGCCAACAACGCCAACACCGATCTGCATCGAACCAGTTACTTCAGTTGGGGCCCCTCCAAATTGCTTCCGACCCTGCTTTGGCTCGATGCCGATCGACTCGAGGACTTCGGCCGGAACATGAATCAGGACAAACTCGACAAGCAACGCGATGTCGTACGAAACGAACTGCGCCAAAGCGTTGAGAACGCCCCGTACGGGAAAGCGGACGAGGCGATCTTTCGATTGTTGTTTCCGGCCGATCACCCATATGTCACCGGCGTCATCGGCACGCATGAGGATCTCGAAGCGGCAAGTGTGAACAATATCAAGGATTTCTTCGCGAACTTCTATGTGCCGCGAAACGCATCGCTTGTCGTCGCGGGCGATTTCGAGTCCGACGAAATCAAACCGATGATCGAGTCCCTCTTTGGCACGATTCCGGCGGGCGCGCCCGTTTCAAGAAAGTACGACTCGCCCCGTGAAGAGATTCCGATCAAGCCCGCGGGCGTCAAGCGAATGACCGCGATCGACAAAGTCGAACTTCCTCGCGTGCAGTACACATTCGGCGGCCCCGTGTGGTACGGCCGCGGTGATGCGGAGTTGAAGCTGGCTGCGGATATCCTCGCGAGCGGAACGTCTTCACGTTTGTATCAACGGCTGATTATGGAAGAATCACTTGCGGCGGATGTGAACGCCGCCTTCATGGGCTATCCGCTCGCCGGGATCTTTCAGTTGAACGTTTTCGCGAAGCCTGATGCGGATCTGGATCGCATCGAGTCGATTGTCGCCGAAGAAATAGAGAAGATGCGTGGTGAAGGGCCGACCGCCGATGAGGTGTCTCGTTGCGCGATCGCCTATGAACGCGAGATCCTGAAGATCATGCAGTCGATCGAGTTCAAAGCCGCATCCATGAATGAGTACGAGGCCGCGTGGGGCACCCCCGACGGATTCGCGCGCGATATCGCCCGATTCCGCGCCGCCGAGGCGAGTTCGATTCGTGCGTGGTGTGCGAAGGCGTTGACACTCGATGCCGCAGTCATCACCCGCGTGTTGCCCGAGGCCCCTGAACGTTCGCCGAGCGGGCGGGACACCGTTCCGAAGCAATCGAAGATCGGCACGCTCAATCCGCCGATGCCTGAACAATTCTCGCTGTCCAACGGACTGAATGTGCTTGTCTTTCAACGCAATGAACGTCCGTTGGTGTCCATGATGTTGGTGTCGAAGCCTGAGGGCGGCACGGATCCCGCATCCCGACCCGGCATCACGGCGCTCATGATGGACATGCTTTCACAAGGTGCTGGAGATCGTGATGCGACGGCGTTCGCGGACGAACTTCAACGACTCGGCGCTGACTTTGCCGCGCAAGCGGATGAAGAGAGCTTCCGATTGTCGATGAGTGTATTGAAGCGCAATTTCGCTTCCGCCGGTGCGCTGTTCGCGGATGCCTTGCTTCGTCCGAAGATGACGGAATCTGATTTCGCGCGCACTCGTGCGTTGAAGATCGATGAGATCGCGATGAGCATGGCGGAGCCCGCGTATGTCGCTGCGATCACCGGGGCCGCTGAACTCTTCGCCGCGGACAATCCTTATGCATCACCGATCAGCGGAAGCGAAGCAACCGTCGTTTCATTGACCTTGCAGGACATCAAAAACCTTCACGCGTCATATACGGATCCGAGTCGATCCATGATCCTGATCGCGGGTGATGTGTCCGCAACGGAAGTTCGTGCCGTGCTCGAACCGTTGTTCGGCGGATTCAGGCGTTCCGACCAAGCCACGCCCGTGAACTCGAATCCGGGCGGACTTCGCTTCGTGCCGCGTGATGAGTTGAAGGTCGTCGTGGTTGATCGGCCGGGCGCCACGCAGACAGTGATCCACTTCGCAATGCCGAGCGTCACGCTCGCCGATCCCAAGCGCGTGTCGTTGGAGATGCTCAACATCATCCTGGGAGGCAGTTTCACCAGCAGATTGAATCAGAATCTCCGCGAGCGTAATGGCTTCACTTACGGTGCGCGTTCGAACTTCGCGCTCTATCCCTCGACGGGATGCATGACGGCGACCGCACGCGTCGCCACCGATGTGACAGGCGCGGCATTGCGCGAGTTCTTCAACGAATTCACGCGCATCGCGGACGGCGACATCAGTGATGAAGAACTCGCCAAAGCCCGCGAGACATTTCGTAATGAAACCGTGAAGTCCTTTGCGTCGATTGATTCGATGATCGCAACAACGGCGACGCGTCTGAATGCCGGGCTTCCGCCGGAAATGATCAAGAAAGATCTGGCGCTTGCCGACCGGGTCAAGGTCTCGGACCTGAACGACCTTGCGCGATCGATGATCGCCCCGCGCCGCGGTGTGTTGGTGCTGGTTGGGGACGCCGCGGCAATCAAGCCGCAGATCGCTGATATCGTGCCGAATCCGGAGATCCGTTCTTCAAGCTCCGTCAGTGCGGAGTGAATCAGTCGGCGCGAAGTTCCCGAGGGCCTTCCTTGCCTGCGACGCGCTCCATGTAGCCGTCGCCCTTGCGTTCGTACTTGGTGAATCCGAGTCGTTCGAGGTTTGAGTTCGAAAGAGCGCTCTTGCCTTTGATGTCAGACCACTTGCCGGCAATGTTCGGCGCAACCACCGCGCGACGCACGGGCGCTCCCGTTTCGGGGTGCTTGGTCAGCGCGTCTTCCTTCATCGATTGAACGATCTCGAAGGACTCTCCGGTGGGTTGTCCCTTTTTATCGAGGATTTCATAGACATATGTTGGCATGAGTGATCTCTCGTCAACCGAAGACGCGTCCGGACTCCATGTCCTGCATCTTGAAGCCCAGCGCCTTGCACATTCGAAACAGCACCGGAAGTCCGAGCTCGTCATCCTGCACCGAAATGATCGCCTGCATGACCTGGTCGTGACCGGATGGCACTTCAACGACGAAACCCGGTCCGTACCAGAACTCCGTACCGGTGCCTTTATCAGGCCCGCCGTCCGGGCCTGTGTTGAAATCAGCCATGCGCGCCCGAAGCTCAGGGAGCTTCCCCAGCGGGGCTGAGCCCGAGTCGGTCTGATTGATAAGTACCACCTGTCGTCGCTTACGCGCCATGATGAACTTTAGGCCGGCGGAGCATCTCTCTATTCGAGTTCGGCTTCGATGAGTTCCGCGGCGACATCAAGAAGTTTCGCGAGCGACACCGGCTTTGTCAGATAACGATCCGCTCCGTAGCCTTCGGCATAGGCCTGATGCCGCTTGCCTTCGTTGGCAGTCACCATGATCACAAGCGGACTTTCTTCATAGCCTTTGATTTTTTCCAAAACCAAGAAGCCCGAACGTCGAGGGAGCATCATGTCGAGTATGACGATGTCGGGCTGATGCTCTCCGCAAAGCACGACGGCTTCCTGCCCGTCGGAGCACGTAAGGACTTCCGCGCCTTCGGCACGAAATCCTCCGGCGAACGATTCTCTGATGTCAGTGTCATCATCCACCACGAGAACCAACACGCCGTCGAAGCGCGTTGATTCCGGTCCAGGTGATGAAGGGGAACTGTCACCCATGTTCACTCGTCACATCATACGAATGCGATATCACATCGGTTCTGAGTGATGAGGCGACGCCTTCAAGGTTCCGCCCCCATCGCAATCGTCGCCGCGTCGCGCACGGATCGATCGATCACTCGATCGACATCCGTTTCCGTCATCCAAGGGAGTGAGAGCAGCTTATCCCGAAGTTGCGGCGGGAAAGGTTTGCCGTTGCGTTCGTGCGGCGCGCGGCTGCGCCAGATGCGATGCATCCACAAGTATTGGTCGGGGGCGCGTCGAATCATCGATTCCATCGCGCGTCGATAGCGAGCCGTGAGGTAGAACAGTGGATCGGGTTGATTCTCCCAATCCTCCGGACCGTAACTGTCGGTGATCTCAATCGCATAGCGAAGCGACTCGGGACCGATCGAAGAGAACTCACTGCGCATCGATCCCGGCGGAGGCGCTTCGCCGGGCTTGAGGCGACGCGCCGTGCCGCAGATCACCTGGGCTCCCGCCTGCATGGCGAGCAGCCCAACGGACTTGTAGGTTGAAGTCAGGCGGCCGAAGAACGGAACAAAGATGCCGCGATCACCGCCGGATTGATCAGCGACCAATCCGATCGGATACTTGGCGTCCAGCACGGGCGGCAGGGCGCGCATGGCGCCGAACTTCGAGATCAATGAAAGTCCGCGGCGGGCGCGCATGTCGCGCACCCATCGATCAAGCGGCTTGAGGTCGAGCGGGCGATACACCGCCGCGAGCGGAAAGCCAAGGAGCGCGATCGAGTAGCCGATCAACTCCCAATTCCCGCAGTGGCCGGTGATCAAGACGCAGGGGCGTTCGCCGAGCAATCGACGGATCGCGGGGCTGATGTCCTCGAAGAACAGATGGCGGGTGAAACCCTCTTCCGTGAGGAGCCGCGACGTGTATCCGAGCTCCATGCCGAGTGCGAAGAGATGTTCGTACGAACCCGCTCCAAGTTCGCGAACCTCTTCCTCGGCGAGCTCCGGAAAGGCTTCTCGAATATGCCGGGTCGTGCGTTCGAAACGGGAGCGGTTGAAGCGGCTCAACGCCCAAGCGCGACCGGCCATCCTCGCCGCACCGATCGCGGTTTGTGGTCCCAACACCAACGGGGCCGCAAGCGCCGTGCGAATCGCGATCGTCGCGGGAGTCTGCAGAAATGCCGGTGTTCTTTTACGGCCCATGTGCGCAGTCTGGAACGAAAAGGCCCGAACCGAGTGGTCCGGGCCGGGATCAATTCAAGTCGATTGCGATCATCGAGGCAACGCCGAAGGTGAGCGCCCGATGAGGGTGTACAGTCGGTTTTCGCTCAAGGTCGGAACACTCGTTTGATTCGCCTGCTTGTAGATCGCGTCATAGCGATCGCCGAGTTTCTTCTGTTGCTCGAAGTTCAAGACGACTTCCAGCGGAGCATCCGCGGTCGGTTGCGGGGGATTGATCGGGCGATCACCCAACACCACGAAATCCACGTCGCCGGAGAGCTCGTCGGTCACCTTGCCGCCCCAAGACTCGATCAAGGAAGCCATGTCCGAGCGTTCACCCGGAGTGGAGACTCCGTCACGGTTCACGTCAAAGTTGCCGATGACGGCGAACTTGTACACCTTGCTCGGGTCGTAGATCGCGTTGGCGATCACATCACCGTCCACGATCGGATTGCCGCGGGTTTCGCCCGTGATGCGGGCCGTGGAGTTCATGTCATTGACGCTGATGACTTCGATGGTCGCCTTCCCGGCGGGATAGTTGCCCTCGGCATCCGGGCGGATCGCGGCCTTGTCGGCATACACCGAGAAGCTCATGCCCAGCACGACGTGGTGCTTGCGACCACGATTGATGTACACGGTCTTCTCGCCGACCGAGGTTCCGATGATCATGCCGTCGACCAGCGCGGCCTCATCATCACCCTTGAAGGCGGTCGCGCTGCGGGTGCCGCGCAATGCATCCAGTTGGCTCTGCAGAATGAGATTCGATTCGGTGAGCGATGTGATCTGATCCGAGAGGCGCTTTTCACGTTCCGCGAATTCGTTCAGCGCCGTTGACAGTTGCGAGTCCACGCGCTTCTTGTAATCCTCATTTTTGCTTACATACGCGGCATGCTCCGCCTTGTATGCGTCGATGTCCTTGTTCAACGCATCAACCGTTTGCTGGTGGCTCTCCATGATGGAGGAGA
>JBKDPX010000314.1:0-3605 GCA_046342165.1 Phycisphaerales bacterium
GCCTGACGCGGGGACATCAAGTCCCTGGGGACAACATGGCAGAAGATGGTCCATCCCCACTTGCCCGTTCAACGAGTCCCATACGGGCGGAAGTGCGTTCATCGGCATCACCGGTGATGATGAGATCGTCGCGAAGTGCCAACACAACTCATGCAAATGGCGATGGGCTGACTTGATGGCCAAACTCGATCCCGACGGCTCGGATGAGTGGAAAGATGAGGATCGGCAACGGCCGAAACAAGCTGCGCAAATCGTCGGCCTTGCACTTGAACTCCTTCGGATCGGCCAGAACTCCAAAAACGAACCATTCGCAGTGCTTCACGAAGGACCCCATGTAGCACAGCGATTGGGCGGTTCGGGCGGTTGTGTGCGTGACATATTGGCACGAGAGTTCCGCCGGCGTAACAACGCGGTCATGGGATCGGCGGCGTTCAACGACGCATTATCCGTGTTGCGAGGTGAAGCCTTGGATACCGAACCGGAGGAGTGTTACGTCCGAGTCGGTCCGTACAACGGCGGGATCGTGTTGGACTTGGGAACTGCAGACGGAAGAGCGGTCATTGTTGATTCATCGGGCTGGAGGGTCGTGGACCGCTCGCCGATTCTGTTCCAGCGCACCGCGCTGATGAGAGGACTCGCAATTCCTGAGGCAGGCGGTGATCTGAGCGAACTCCGCTCACTCCTCAACGTCACCGATGAAACCTGGCCCGTGCTGTTGGGCTGGATGATCGCTGCGCTGATTCCTGACATCCCGCATCCGATCCTGATGCTCGGCGGGCAACAAGGCACCGGGAAGACGACAGCCGCGCGGTTTATCTGCGGCCTGTTTGACCCTTCTTCCGCCCCCACACGCTCACAACCTCGAGACGCGGAGGCGTGGGCGATGAGTGTGGCGAACTCATGGACCGCAGTGATTGACAATGTCTCATCCATTGCCGAATGGTGGTCAGACGCGTTGTGCAAAGCTGTAACAGGCGACGGTTGGATCCGCCGCACGCTGTACACGGATGGCGATGTCTCAGTCTTGAACTTCAGAAGAGTAATCGTGCTGACGAGCATCGATGCAGGAGCCCTGCGCGGCGATCTCGGAGAGCGGTTGGTATTGGTTGATCTCGAACCGATTCCGGCTTCCAACCGACGCACCGAGCAAGAACTGGATGCGCTGTTCAAAAAGATGGGGCCTCGGGTCCTGGGCGCACTGCTTGAAACGCTCTCGAAGGTTCTGTCACGCTTGGCAAGCGTGAAGCTGACGCAGCTCCCTCGCATGGCGGACTTCGCTCGCATCTTGGCGGCGATGGATGCGGAGATAGGGACTGACGCGTTGCAAAGGTACTCGGAGCAAGGCAAGAGAATCGCAAGTGATGTGATCGAGGCGGATCCCGTCGGGGAGGCCGTGCTTCGGTTCATGCACGACAAAGCCAATGGTTGGACAGGTTCGATGACCGAACTGCTCAAGCAGATTCAACCATCGGATCCGCCCAGAAGTTGGCCTCGATCGGCTCGAGCACTCAGCGCGAATATCAAACGGTTGGCCCCCGCACTTCGCGCTCAGGGTGTCGAGATTTGTGTCCCGAAACCAAACGATCGAACGCGGCAATATCACCTTCACAGGATCGCCCAGACCGCCCAACAGCCCCAAACACCTGTTTCTAATTCAAACAAGACGATCGTTTCGGGCGTTCGAACCAATCCACCTTCGCAACCGCCCAACGACCGCCCAAGTCCGAACCTGCCAACCGACGACAATGGCTCCATTTCAGGGCGATTGGGCGATTCGGGCGGTCTTGGACATGGTTCTACGTATGAAGACAACTCTGATGACTTGGAAGGGTGGTTGCCCGTATGAGCAATCACCATTCCACCATCGCGACATTGCTCGTTGAGATCGGCACGACCGGGATCGAGCTCAGAGCCCACGGCAATAGACCATCGGATCTGTTGTATCGATTTCGGTCTCCCGAAGCTGGTTTGGCTACTCGACCTGAGAGGTTGGCTGAGCGCATGGAAACCCACCGGGCGGATCTATGGCACATGCTGACATCCAGCCCGCCGCTCGAGGACGATGCCGAGGTTGTCTTCATCGAGCGATTGAGCATGGCTGATGAACTTGAAATGAAGACGCAACCCGGTTCACCCGCATGGCTGATCGCACTGGGAGAAGCACTGAAGCATTGTTGTAATAACGGAACGATGTTGGTATCATCGGCGTGAGATCGCAAAGGAAACCTGGATTGCACGCAGTGAACAATTCCGGATGATGCGTGGCTTGAGCGGCATGAACGCCGACACGATCGACAGATTGGCCGAGAAATTAGGCTTAGAAATCAAGGTTCCGTCTCAACCAAGCAACGAATGGGGCTCATCGAATGAAGGACGAACAGATAAGAGCACTTATCGTGCGAGGCACCGATACCGTAAGCGGACAACCCGCTGAAATCGTCGTACGTTTGGCGACGCTTGCCGATGCCCAACGATTCGCTTTAAGCCGTGGGATTTTAGTCCGATCAATACACACTGAAACTGGCACTGTCTTTGAACCCACATCGGACGGCGGCTTTCGAAAGACACATTCCGAAGGTGGTCGGCCCGCGGGAGGCGGCGATGGACTTTTGCTAGCTCTCGCGTTACTCATCCCACTGCTCGGCTTTCTCGTCGCGGCAATCCGATTGGCGAACCGCGATTCATCTGGAATTTCTGTACTGATCATGACCATTATCGGAAATCTGATGTGGGGAGTGATCTTTGTACTTATGGTGCAGGGGGCATAATCATGGCAAGCATCGGACGTGAAGGCGCTGACGGCGCATACAAGAGAATTCTGTTTCGAGACAGTGACGGGAAGCAAAAGTCCCTCCGACTCGGCAAATGCTCCGAACGCGCGGCGCAAAGCGCGCTTGTCGGACTCGAACGGGTCCACGAGGCACACCGCCTCGGATCAACTCTGCATCTCGACGGGATTCGTTGGCTTGAGTCGATCGATGATCGACTGCATGATCGTGTGGTTCGATTGGGCTTGGGTGTCGAACCGCGTAAGCATGCGGCTGCAGTGACTCTTGGAGAACTCCTTGAGCGTATCGAATCCGCGATGACGGTCAGAATCGGAACCCTCACGACCTATCAGCAGGCATTCAGCATGCTCCGAGATCATTTCGGTGTCTCGAAGCCAATCAACTCGATCACCCCGGTCGATGCCGATGAATGGCGCAAGGCGATCACCGAACCCAAACGGGTCTTCAACGGCAAGCAGACCAGAACGCTCGCACCTGCGACCGTTGCAAAGCGTGTGAAGGTCGCCAAAGCGGTGTTCAACAAAGCCTTGAAATGGCGGCTGATCGATTCCAACCCGTTCGCCGATCTGAAGGCGGGCTCACAGGCGAACCCCGAGCGTTCGCACTATGTCTCCATCGAGATCATCAACACGATCTTGGAAACATGTGCAGATCCCGAGTGGCGCGCCATCATCGGACTCTCCCGATTCGCGGGACTGCGATGCCCCTCCGAGGTCGCCGCCCTGCGTTGGAGCGACATCAACTGGGAGCACTCGCGGCTCACGGTGCGCAGTCCAAAGACGTCCAATATCGATGGCCATGCGGTTCGGCTCGTCC